>JAIRUY010000263.1 GCA_031254175.1 Treponema sp. | reverse complement strand
GTAAGAAAAATCAAAATTATCAGGCTGATCGCAAAGGCGTACTATTTCTTCGGCAAGTTTCACTCCGCCTTCGCCGCCCTTTGCCCAAACTTCCGATAATGCCGCATTGACACCTAACTCTTTGCATTTTTTTTCTACAAGTTCAAGTTCGGCCTTTGTGTCAGCGGGGAAAGCGTTAATCGCAACAACCGCAGGAAGCTTGTAAACCTGCGTGATGTTTTCAACATGCTGGAGAAGATTCGGCAGGCCGGCTTCCAGAGCCTTTAGATTTTCTTTTTCAAGATCCGCTTTACGCACTCCTCCGTGAGATTTAAGCGCGCGTACGGTTGCGACAATAACAACCGCCGATGGTTTTAATCCTGCAAGGCGGCATTTGATATC
The DNA here is from genome assembly GCA_031254175.1 of Treponema sp. Classification (GTDB taxonomy): domain Bacteria; phylum Spirochaetota; class Spirochaetia; order Treponematales; family Breznakiellaceae; genus WQXQ01. The sequence continues at coordinate 3,517 of JAIRUY010000263.1, read as the reverse complement.
AAGAAATTTTTCAGCGCCAAGGTCAGCGCCGAAACCCGCTTCCGTTATAACATAGTCGGCGCATTTAAGCGCAAACCGTGTAGCCATGACTGAATTACAGCCGTGGGCAATATGGGCAACCGGGCCGCCGTGAATAAAAGCAGGATTACCCTCAAGAGTTTGCACCAGATTTGGCTTGAGCGCGTCTTTTAAAAGAGACGCAAGCGCACCATGCGCATTAAGCTGGGAAGCGGTAACAGGCAGCTCGCCGTTATCTGATTGTTTTCCGTATGTATAACCTACAATGATGCGGCCAAGACGCGCTTTTAAATCATCAATTCCCGAAGCAAGGCAAAGGATCGCCATTATTTCCGAAGCGGCAGTAATATCAAATCCGTCTTCCCTTGGAAATCCGTTTGCCTTTCCGCCAAGGCCATCGGTAATAAAACGAAGCTGGCGGTCATTCATATCGATGCATCTTCGCCAGATAATTTTGCGCGGATCAATGTTGAGTTTGTTGCCCTGATAGATATGATTGTCAATTATCGCGGCAAGAAGATTGTTTGCCGCGCAAATAGCGTGAAAATCACCGGTAAAATGCAGGTTTATGTCTTCCATGGGAATTACCTGCGCCCAGCCGCCGCCGGCCGCTCCGCCTTTTACGCCGAATACCGGTCCCAGCGACGGCTCCCTTAACGCGACAATTGCCTTTTTCCCAATCAAGCAAAGACTGTCCGCAATGCCGACTGTTGTTGTCGTTTTGCCTTCTCCAGAAGGAGTTGGATTGATCGCTGTTACAAGAACAAGATGGCCGTTCTTTTTATCCTGATTTTTTGACAGAAAATTGAAATCAATTTTTGCCTTGTAATTTCCGTAGTATTCGATTAAATCTTCGGTAATACCTGCTTTTATTGCCACATCTTTTATGTGGAGCGCGTTTTCGGGATATACCGCCTGCGCAATCTCTATATCACTTCCTGCAAATTTTTTTATGTTTGACATTTTATGATGATGTAACGGACGAAAAAAAATGTCAAGATAAAATGTTGTTGGAGTTGTTCGCAAACATGCCTGTATCTTCAAAAGTCAATTGTTATTTCTTCAAATATATACGATAATGATTTTTATGTTTATGACCTTTATTGTGTTTGCATATATAGGAATTTCCATGGTCATTCTGATGCCATTTGGGATGATTTCGATGTTTTTTCATTTTTTGGGATTAAAAAAACCGATGGCGCATTTTACTTACCGGATAGCTCAAGTTTGGGCGCTTGTTTTGATAAAAATTACCAGATGCCCTGTAACGGTTAATGGCAGAGAAAATATTCCCAAAAAGGGAGGAATTTGTTTTGTCAGCAATCATGATGGTTATTTTGATATTGTTTTATTACTTGCCTATTGCGGCCGTCCCATCGGGTTTGTTGCGAAAAAAGAATTGAGTTTTGTACCGTTTCTGAATGCCTGGATTTTTATGCTTGGAGGCCTTTTTATTGATCGGGGTAAAGCCAGAAAAGCGATGCGTAAAATCAGCAGGGGAGTAAAAAAGATTCAGGCAGGCGGAGGAATGATTATTTTTCCGGAAGGTCATCGCTCCAGAGGCAGGGGACTTCTTCCGTTTCATCCCGGTTCCCTGAAACTTGCAACAACAGCAGAAGCTCCAATCGTTCCTGTTGCCCTCGAAGGCGCGTATGAATTATTTGAAAAAAATTATCGTTATTCCAGAACTTCGTTTAAAGTTACCTTTTGCGAGCCGATTGATACCAAAATCCTGCCCTCAGGAGATCGCAAACAGGTTCTTTCAGACAGGATATTTTCTGTAATAAAAGAACAGCTTGACAATTCTTAATGTTTTTTATAGGATAAAAAAGCGTATTCCCCGGTTGTGTAATGGTAGCACAGCTGACTCTGGATCAGCTTGTGGGGGTTCAAATCCTCCCTGGGGAAGATTTTAATTCCTTATAACATAAGGAATTAAAGAATGGCTTTTTATAATATTTCCTAAAACAGGTAGCATCGTGCACTTATCGTGCATTTATCCTTTTAACCAGGAGATGCTATGAAAGCTCCAAAACCATTTATTATATCAAAACGTAAAGATTCAAAAACATTTCAATTGACACTTAATATTTCATGCGGCCTTCCGGCTCGAGTTTGTGTCGAATGGCGCCGCAGAAGCTTCCAGAATTTTCCAGATGAGCTCTCTCAACATAAATATCCAAAAACCAAAGTTGTTGCGGATGCCGGCGCCTATGCCTTGATAACCTACCTAAAAAAAAGAATAGAGGAAGGCAATGTGCAGCGTATATCTTCTGAGAATGTTACCGTAGGCTCATGGATTGAAAAATTTACACATATTGCGACTTCCCCAAGAACAGGTTTAAATGCTGCAAAAAACCGTCCTTATTCACCAGATACTGTAATTAGTTATCGGTGTTATTACGATAATCATATAAAAAATGACATTTTTTGCTCTTTAAAAATGAGTGAGGTTGAAGAAGAAGATTCCTTGGAATATATTTCTAGGCTTTCATTAAAAAAATTGGGTAATAATAAACCAATGAGCGGAAGTCGGACATTTGCCGGAGTAATAGTATTTATTCGCATGGCCTTTCTTGAATATCAGAAGAAAAATAAAAAGTGGTTTAATCCTTTTCTAAATATTGATCCGCCAATTATTAAGAAAAAGCCCAGAGACGCTTTGCCGGAAAGTGAAGTTATTAAATTATTTGTGCCTGGTGTTCTAAATAGAACTATGGAGTTAGCAGTTTGCGCGGCTATGTTTCTGTCAGGTTTACGCCGGTCTGAAATTTTTGCACTCAAACCTGCTGACTTAGATTGGGCTACTCCTAAACTCACTGTATGCATGGCTTGGCAAAATTTTGATCATGCAGATAAAATACTTGGTCCTCCAAAAGGGAAATGTGTTCGGAATGCTCCTTTTGACCCAATTTTGCAAGAAGCTATAAAGAAGTTATGGGAAGAAAACGGGCAGCACGAATATGTATTTTCTTGGAAAGATGGAAGCATTCCCGGGTCTACATGGATTTACTTAAATTTTCCAAAATGGCTAAAACGTGCTGGAATTAGTTTGAACGGTAGAAATATTGTTCCTCATAGTGCCCGGCATTCATTAGCTTCTTTGTTAGAAGAAAAAGGTGTTTCTATCAGGTACATACAAGAACTTTTAGGACATTCAGATCTGGAAACAACAAAAATGTACCTTCACTCTACAGAAAAAACTATCAGGGATATCGGAAAGAAAATATCTGACGTTATGGGGGGAAAAGAAGCGGCAAAGAATGAAGAAACAAAAATAATCAATTTTAATGTGTCTTAAAATAACAAGAAAATGTTTCATTTTCCTCTTGACAATGCGTGGTCTATAGTCTACACTTAAATTATGAAGGAAATACGCAGGTCGAACATTTATATTAAATGGTTTAATAGTCTCAGAGACACCGAGGCTAAGTCTCGAATATTTACTAGGATGAAACGGCTTGCTGAAGGCAATCCAGGCGATAGCCGTTTCCTGGGC
>JAIRUY010000207.1 GCA_031254175.1 Treponema sp. | reverse complement strand
GAGATGGTTTCCGGCGGTGAATATGATGTTGTGCTTGGTTCCAATCCTTCATTGCCGGAGATATGCGTAAATGTAGGAAGACTTTTTCCTGATCAGAAATTTATTATAACAGACGCTTTTCTTGAGGGAAATCCTCAAATAAGAACATATCTCTACAATCAATATGAACAGTCTTTAATGCTTGGCTTTCTTGCGGGGCTGATTACCGTAAGCGAAATGCCCCATTCAAACAGCAGCAAACGCGTTGGGTTTATCGCCGCGCAGGAATATCCGCTTTTAACAAGGCAGATGGTTCCGGGATTTTTATATGGAGCGAGGCTTGTTGATCCCGAAATAGAGCTGGATCAGCGTATAATCGGTTCATGGGCGGACGCGAACAAAGCGGCGGAACTTGCGTCTGCGATGATTGACGCCGGTGTGGATGTTTTTACCGCGATTGCGGGAGGCGCAGCGCAGGGGATGATAAAGACAGCAGTTGAAAGGGGAGCGTACATTGTGTGGTATAATACAAATGTCTATAATCTTGCTCCCGGTTTTATTGCAGGATGCGGCATTCTGGAGCAGAAAAAACTTGTTATGGAAATTTTATCAAACGCTTTGGAAGGAAAAACAGAATACGGTAAAGCAGAAATCTTTGGAGTAAGGGAAGGTTATATTGGCTTTGCCTATGATGATCCGCTTTACATAAGCAGCCTGCCTGTTAATATCAGGGAAAGATTTGAGATTTTTCTTGATGATCTCCGCTCCGGCAGGATAAACTACACAATTCCGTCTCTTTAAAAAATGCAGAATGATACCGCCTGTGCGGCTGAACTTAAAAATATCAGCAAACAATACTCAGGCAGCACAAAAATTGCAAATAACAACATAAGCCTTGATTTGCAAAAGGGGGAGGTTCTCTGCATAGCCGGAGAGAACGGCGCCGGTAAAACCACTTTAATGAAGATTCTAATGGGGCTTGAAACGCCGGATGCGGGAGAGATTTTCATAAACGGCAAAAAAGAAATAATTAATTCCCCTCTTGCGGCTAAAGAGCTGGGTATTGGTATGGTTCATCAGCATTTTATGCTGTTCGGCGAGTACACAGTTGCACAAAACATTGTAATGGGAATTGAACCGCGTAAATGGGCAGTTTTTTATGATACGAAAAAGGCAAATAATGCGGCGGAAAAGATTATAAACGATCATGGTTTTTCAATAAAAGGCAGTCAGAAAGTAAAAGATTTAACTCTTGGACAAATGCAGCAGGTTGAAATATGCAGAGTCCTTCATCGTAACGCGCAAATAATTATTATGGATGAGCCGACTTCGATATTAACGGAGAAGGAAACAGATTCGTTATTTGAAACAATAAAAAGCCTTGTCTCAGAAGGAAAGTCAATTATTCTGATTACACATAAATTGCACGAAATAAAAAAATGCTGTGACCGTGTCGCTGTTTTAAGGAGAGGGAAATTAACAGGAATCAAGGATGCATCCGGTATGGATGAGCATGAAATTGCCCGCATGATGATGGGTGAAGACCTGATTTTTTTTAAAACAACGCAAATAGAAAAGAAAGATAAATCTTTTAATGCTGAACCTGTGATAACTTTTGACAATGTTACACTGAGGCGGAAAAGACAAAAAAACCCGCTTCTTGACAAGGTTTCATTTTCGGTAAGGGAAGGGGAAATCTTAGGGTTTGCCGGAACAGGGGGAAACGGACTTGGAGTAATTGAGGCTCTTCTTGGCGGTTTTTTTTCTCCGTCAGAGGGAAAGATTTTGCACAGGGGAAAAGATATTTCTACTCTTGGCACACGCAAGCTTCGTGAGGAAGGGCTTTCTTATGTTCCCGCAGACAGATTAAGGATTGGAAGCGCCGGAGACGCAACAATCGAAGAAAACATGATAATTAACCGCCGCCATGATTTTATAAAGGGAATGATTAACGGCAAAAGAACCGCAAAAAATTTTATAAAAAAACTGGCGGAAGACTATAACATAGAAAACGCCGATGGAAAAGAAAAGTGTTCTGTTCTTTCGGGCGGCAATTTGCAGAAAATGATTTTGGCGCGGGAGATAGATTGTATAAAAGATTATATTGTATTTTCAGAACCAACCTGGGGTTTGGATGTTGCGTCAAGCAGTTTCATAATGAAAAAAATACTGGAAATCCGCAGCAGGGGAGCGGCAGTGCTTCTCATTTCGACTAACATGGAAGAGATTATTGCTTTATCAGACAGAATAATTGTAATGTATAAAGGAAAGATTGCCGGAGAATTTGTTAATACTCGAGATGAGTCAATTAAAGAAAAAGTTGGTTTGTGTTTCCGCAAGCCGCAGGCGGCGGCGATTTGAAAATTAAATCTCAAGCGCCGACAGGCGGCCCTTCGGATAACAGTAATCGTTTTACTGATTCATCACCCTCAGTGTCGAATAACGCGTTTTTATTTATTGTTCCTGTTATTGCGCTGCTGGTATTGGCGCTGATTGTTTTTTTTGTAAGTGAAAGCCCCTTAAGAACGCTGTACTTTTTCTTTACAGGCCCTTTCAGAAATATTTTTAGTTTTGGAAATATGCTGAATAACACAGTTCCCCTGATTTTGGGAGCGTTGGGAATAACAGTTGCGATGAAGGCGGGCTGTCTTAATCTTGGCGGAGAAGGGCAGATTTATTTGGGAGCTTTTACAGCCGCTGCCGTAGCACTGGCGCTTTCAAAGTTTGGAGTAATTGCCATTATTCTTGCTTCTTTAGCCGGAATGATTACCGCGTCGGCAATGGCGGCATTCTGCGGTTTTTGCAAGGCAAAATGGAATGCAAATGAACTCATTTCTACCTTTCTGCTCTCATGCGCGGTAATTCCGGTTGTCAATTTCCTTGTGACAGGCCCCTTTCTTGATCCGGAAACATCGCTTCAATCAACCAGAAAGATAGCTGAAAATATGCGTTTTCCGTTGATACTGAAACCGTCAAATTTAAGCGCCGGCGTTTTTATTGCCATTGCTTTTGCGGCGCTGGTTTGGTTTTTTCTTGCAAAAACCAGAACAGGATATGAATTGCGAATGACAGGCAGCAATGAATTGTTTGCGCGTTACGGAGGAATTAACACAAAACTTAATACAGTGACGGCAATGGCGATAAGCGGCGGTCTTTACGGCCTTGCAGGAAGCCTGATGGTCTTTGGAACCTATCATGCTGTAATAAAGGAATTTTCCGCAGGTATCGGCTGGAACGGTCTTGCTGTTGCTTTGATTGCAGGGTTTCATCCTTACGCGGTGATACCCGCAGCCGTCTTTTTTGCGTGGATTGGAGCGGGCGCAAGAATCGCCATGCAGAATACAGGGCTTACCTATGAAGTGGCTTCAATTGTACAATCGGTTATTCTCTTTCTTTCAACAAGTCTCGTATTACGCAATTTTATGAAACGAAGGAAAATAAAAAAATGAAAACAATACTTCCTGTTTTATCAAGCGCGATTACAATCATGATACCGGTGCTTTTTGCCGCTGCGGGAGGCCTTTTCCCCGCGCTTTCAGGAACGCTTAACATCGCGCTTGAGGGACTTTTATTGATAGGAGCGTTTTCTTCACTGACAGTTTTTTATTTTTCCGGCAGTGTTGCGGCTTCCATACTGGCAGCGGCGCTTGCGGCTGTCTCTCTTGCGGCGTTACACGCATTTTCTGTGTTTAGGCTTAGGGCTAATGTCTTTATAACAGGTCTTGCGGTAAATCTTTTTTCTTCAGGGCTTTGTATTGTTCTTTCAGATAAAATTTTCAATACGAGGGGAGTAGTGGCGGCTGCCGGTGCGGCAGGCTTGAAAATTCCGTATTTTTATTCTGCCGTTTTATTGCTTTTGATAATCAGCGTTGTTATTAACAAAACTCCTTTTGGTTTAAGGCTTCGTGCGTGCGATAAAAACGCCGATGCGTTAATATCACTCGGCATAAACCCCGTTTTTTACAGGAAAAGTGCGATATTGATATCCGGTGTTTTCGCCGGAATAGGTGGCTCCTTTATGAGCCTCAGTCTTGGAGCGTTTGTTCCGGGAATGTCCGCCGGAAAAGGATGGATCGCTCTGGTTGTCATTTTTCTGGGAAGACATAAACCGCTTGGCATTCTTGCCGCGGTCTTTGTTTTCAGCCTTGCTGAAAGTTTTTCCAATTACTCGCAGGGTCTGTGGAAAATCCCTGCCGATTTCATTCTTGCCTTGCCGTATATTGTTACATTTGTTGCGATGATAATTTTATCCATTATTTCAAAATTAAAAACAAGCTAATATTAAAAAATAACAATAAATCTTAATAAAAACCATTGAAATTTCCTGTTCTAATTGATAATATGCTACAAGTGCTGTAAAACGCCTTTTTGATTATTTATGGAGAGTTTTAATGCCGGCTATCTTTGAAATACATCGAACTGAATATGAAATAGAAGATGACCGGTCAGTTACTGTCGCTGCGGCTCAGTCGCCGGGCAGAATTCATTTTTTGGGCGAGCAGTGCGATCCGAAATCAAGTTTTTATCTTAGCGCGGCAATAGATCGTTACATAAATGTTGCCGTTTCTTTCAGAAAAGACAACTCATTTCGTTTTTTTGCATCCGATCTTGGGGAGCGGAAAAGAAGTACCCTCGCCAATTTAAAATACAGACGCGAAGATCGCTGGGCAAACTATCTAAAAACCGCCATTTTTCTGTTTATTGATCTGGGTTTTCAAATGAGAGGCCTGAATTTTTCTTTTTCCGGAGATATTCCGCAGAATATCGGACTTGCTACTTCAACAGCAATAGAAGTTGCCGCCGCTTGCGCGCTGCGGAACTTGTTTCGTCTCCAAATCAATGACAATGACCTGGCTCAAAAACTTATGAGTACACATTCCGCTCTTTTTGGACAGGACGCATCCCTTGTTGATTATCAAGTTTGTTTTTTTGCTCGCAAGGATCATTTTTTGGTTTTTGACAGTTCTTCCGGCGTGTGTAAAACAATACCGTCTCCTCTTGCCCGTTTCAGAATTCTGCTTGTAGATTCCAGAGTACCAAAACTGGGCGCTGAAAGCGAGCTTGCTTCCCGCCATGCGGATGCTTTGAAAGGCCTTGAATATCTTTCACGCAAACAGGGAGGAGCGGCTTTTAGGGATTTTGCATCTACAGACCTGCTTGAAGCCCTGGGAGATTTTCCGGAACAAATAAGGCGCAGGAGTATGCACATTGTAGAAGAAATTGGCAGAGTTAATGACGCGAGTGATGCTCTGGAACGCAGCGATATTGCTTCTCTCGCAAAAATTATTTTTTATTCACATGAAAGCCTGCGGGATCTTTATGAAATAAGCTGTCCGGAAGTTGACTGGCTTGTCAAACGGGCGCAGGAAATCGAAGGCGCGGCAGGTTCAAGAATGACGGGACACGGATTTGGGGGCTGCACATATACAATAATTCGCCGTGAACTTGTTGAAGAATATAAAAAGAGGCTGGAAGAATATGAACGAATATTTGGTTTTCGTCCTTTTGTTTACGAAGTAAAACTTTCAGGGTGTGCAAGGGCTGTTCCTGAACGAAGGAGAGTAAATGCGAATACTGCTCACTAATGACGACGGGGTTACTTCTCCCGGTATCTGCCTTCTGGCAAAAGCCCTTCGCGAGGCGGGGCACAAGGTTATTGTTGTAGCCCCCGATACTAATCGTTCGGGCTGCTCTCATTCCATACAATTTTTGTCAGGGCCGCTAAAATTAACTGAAATTGAGAAAGACACCTATTCATGCTCCGGGACACCTGTAGATTGCGTGATTGTTTCTCTTTTGGGCGGAATTCCCGAACTTGATATTTCTACGGAAGGAAACGATTTAAACATGGCAAAAGCTCCGGATTTGGTTCTGTCGGGAATTAACGCAGGGGCGAATTTGGGGACTGACATTAACTATTCCGGCACTGCATCGGCAGCCCGGCAGGGGAGTTTTTTCGGAATTCCGTCTGTAGCCCTGTCTCTGGTTGAAAATGACGATGACTGGAAGTGGAATTCCGTTATTTCCTTTATTATCGAGAACCTTTTAACATTTGTTGGGTATTGGAAAGCCGGTTCTTTTGTAAATGTAAACTTCCCGAATATCGAAAAAAACCCTTCCGCCATTGTTCCGGTTTTTCATTCTATGCGTTATTATAATGATCGTATAGTGCGTTTTTCTGATCCTGAAGGCCGCATTTATTGTTTTGCCAAACCGGGAAAAGCTGAAAACAAACCTGAACCGGGTTCTGATTGGGCGGAGGTTTTAAACAACAACGCCGCGCTTACAGTTGTTAACGCGCAGCCGGTATGTTTTAAAGAACAGGGGGGATAGCCGAGGATGACTACGCGACAGCCGACCGGTGAAACTGAATACCAGTATCAGGAGTCTCCCCCTTTAGCGGGAAAGGATGAAAAAATTCAAGAGGGCGTTAAGTATATCCGCCTGAAAAACTGGAATGATGCCCTGAAAGAATTTTTATCCATAGACACTTCAGAATTTGCTCATGATGAAAAAATAGAACTTGCCTATTATCTTGGGCTTTGTTATGCAAAACTTGAAAAATATGAAGATGCCCTTAATTATCTGGAACAGGTTGTTACTTCTGAACATGATATTATTCGTGTTTTTCAGTGCCGGATGACGCTTGCTTATATTTATATTTTGACTAAACGCGTTAAAATGGCGGAGTATGAACTTAATAAACTCAAAAGCATCGGTTTGGAGTCGCCTTTGCTCTTTAATACGCTTGCCTATGCCGCATTTCTTCAGAAACAGTATAAAAACGCGATTGATTTATATGAAAAAACACTGGAAATTGACACCAATAACGCGACAGCAATGAACTGTATGGGCTTTATTCTTGCCGATACCGGCATTGATGTTATGCGCGCCCTGCGGCTTTGCAGAAAAGCCGTAGATTCAAAACCACAGAACGCGGCATATCTTGATTCTCTTGGGTGGGCTTATTATAAAAGCGGGGAGGTTGTGGAAGCCCGTACGTGGCTGCGCAGGGCGATTGAACTTGCTCCCGAAGAAAAAGAGATACAAATGCATTTCAAAATTGTTACAGGAGAGGCGCTTTGAGAAAGGGTTTTTTGTTTTCCTTGCTTTTTTTCTCTCTCTCTGTTCTTTTCGGGCAAAACGAAACGCAGATACGCGGATTTATAACCGGCGGAACCGGAGCCGCCGCCCTTTCTGCCGCTGAGGAGTTCAGGATTGGCGTACATGCCTATAACCGTTTTTCTTACAATGAAGCAATCCTTTCTTTTGAACGCGCTCTTTCATTCAGGCCGGGAGAGCCTGTTATCCTTGACTGGCTGGGCAGGGCATATTACCGTTCAGGTTTTGAAGAAACAGCGCTTAGGCAATGGAGATCCGCGCTTGATATTTACGGCAGAAATTCAGGAAGCGGAATGCTCCTCAATTTCCGCATCGAAACAGTTTCAAACAGGCGCTTTCTTTTGCCTGTCGCAAATGACGGGATGCGTTATGTAGAGGCAGGCCGTTTCCCGGGAAGTTATGAAGGTATTACACTCTACCGCCAGCCAACATCTGTCCTTCCGAACAGGGACGGGACAGTCTGGGTAATTGCCTATGGCAGCAATGAGATTGTAAAAATAGACGTTAACGGAGTTATAAGAGAACGCAAGCGCGG
>JAIRUY010000151.1 GCA_031254175.1 Treponema sp. | reverse complement strand
CTGACAAGTACGCCTATCACTATTGTGAGAACTATTTCCATAAAATGCAAACCGGGTAAGGCGTTTTCTTGCAACTATTCACAATCCAGAATAGACTGTTCCTGGCTTTTTTGGTAATTATTCTCTATCATTAATTCATCAATCCGTTCTACAGCTTCATGAATTATTTCCGGTTTTTTACCTTTTGCTTCATGTAGAATTTTTTCTATCGCATTTAACAATTCTGTTTCTCTTCGATAGCGTAATGTTTCTTGGTGGGCTGGATAAAGAAGTTCTTTCAGTTTAAGAAAATCTTTCGATTTCGGCGGTTTACAGCCGTTACCATTATCTCCGGCAAGTTTTCGCAGCGAGTTTCTGTTCACATTAAAAACTTCAGAAATATGGAACCAGAAACCGCCAGTAATTCTACTTCTCCTATACTGTGCAATCCATTTAAAGTATTCAGCAAGGCTTGTTGTGCTTTTTAACCATTCGCAACTTTCAGGTGATATAGGGCGGATGAAACCATTTTCAACAAGGACTGGGTAATCATTTTTGAAAAAATGAAAATCAACAAAACACTCCAATAAATGCCCAAAGGGTCTAAGTGGAGGCGGTAACAGTTTATTGTTTGCTGCTACGCCATCTTTAATAAACACCTTAATAATCATTACTTATCCCCCCACTATAAATTTAATAAAATTTGCCTTCAAAGTCAAAAATTTACCTTACATTCCAACCGCCTTGTCCAGTTTTTCACGCATGGCACGAAAATCTATGACTTTTTCGGCATGGCTGTAGTGTTCCATCATTCTGCGGCTTGAGTGTCCGGCAACTGCTTGTATTTCAATGTCAGAAATTCCGTCTAAACGCCCAAGAGTGATAAAAGTATGACGCAGACTGTGGTAAGAGAGATTGCGCTTTTTTTGCTCACTTGGAATGGCAGGTGCGTCACTTGTTGCTTTCCTTCCGGCAGATATGCCTATTTCTTCAAGTTCACGTCTTAGGGCATTGCGGAAAAAGGTTTCGCACATTGGCTGCCCGGGTCGATCAAAACTTTCAAACACATAATCATTTTGTTCGGTGTGTAATGAAATTTTGCGGACTTCTTCAAAGGTCTGTTCAACAATGTTGAGATACGGGACAATTCTTTCTTTACCTCTTTTTGGCTTTTTCAAGCCATCCATATTTACATAGTTATGAGTTAGATTAATGAGGCCGTTGGCAAAATCACCCCATTTCAATCCCCGGACTTCGCCTCGTCTCATTCCGCACAGCAGACCAAGCAGGACAGCAAGCCTTGAGCGAGGGTCGGTTGTTTTTGCATTTATCAATGTTGCTCTTTCAGCAAAAGTCAGAACGCCTTTTTCTTTGGGGCTATCGGCGGCATCTTTTATTTTGCGGAAAGGGTCTTTATCAAGTTCGTCACGATCATGTGCGTAATGAACGGCAACCCGCATTGTGCTTAACGCAGAATTGATTGTGCGACTTGAAAGGGAGTTGTCTACTGCCCATGACATCCAATCTTTAATATTGCCAGCGGTGAGTTCTCGCAGGGTTATTTTTGCGAACCCAGGAAAAGGTTTAACGTGTAAACGGACATTTGTTTCATTTTGCAAAATATAATAAGCAGAGAGTGGTTTCTTTTTTAGATTGGCACATTCTTTGACATAGGGAGAATTCGGTTTCCAAAAATATTCAAGGTAAGGGATAAAGATGCGGTCGGCTGAATCTGTCTCAAAGCGGATTTCTGAAAGCATTTCCTTTGCTTTAAGTGCCGCTTCTCGTTTTCGTTCCTTCTTGCCTTCGGCAATAATTCCTGTTGAGCGGGCTTTGGTATACTTTCCGGCTTTGTCATCCCAAAACCGTGCATACCAGATGAGACCGTTTCCTGTTTTTCTTTTGAAAAGTGTGAACGGATAACGCATATTGCACTCCTTCGCCAAAAAGTGTCACTTTAGTATCACTTTTAAGCTTTAGTGTGATATGCCATCCGTTGTCGGGTAGGCTAAGTCCTTATCCTGTAAGGAATTAGGAACTGGAGCTAAGGGGAATTGAACCCCTGACCTCTTGAATGCCATTCAAGCGCTCTAGCCAACTGAGCTACAGCCCCAAAATAAGCCTCCTTCCGGAGGTTTGTCTTGTTACTGTACAAAATAGACCGATTTGAGTCAAGCCGGACAAAACAGTAAAATGCGTATCATTTTACAAGACTTGTGAGACAACTGCAAAAGCCAAGCATTAACTTCCGGGTTGTCTCATAAGTACATTGTAGTTTTTTTTAAAAAGTCTTAATATGTTTATTATGAACCAATGGATTTTAATTCCTTTATTTGCGTTATCAATACCTGTTTTGGCAATTGTTCTTTCTCACAGAAGCGCTGCACATAAAAATAAATTGAAAGAACTTGAATTAAAAAAACAGATTTTGGAACTGGAAGCAAAAAATCAGGATAGTAAAATAAAACTACTGGAAGAAGAAAATAAAAAATACGACAGAATCATAAATGACCGTTAATAAAATATGCTCGGGCTGTTTGTGACAAGTCAGGAATTACCGGCACGCTGACGGCATACTTCGTATAGAAGCACTCCAGCGGCTACTGATACGTTAAGCGAATCGATTCTGCCGGCCGAGGGTATTCCCACTATGCCGTCGCAGCGTTCACGTAGCAGGCGTGAAATGCCGCCGCCTTCACTGCCAAGAACAAACGCTACTCTGCCGCCAAAATCCTTTGTGTAGACGGGTTCTCCATCCATGTCGGCGCCGTAAATCCAGAAACCTGCTTCTTTTAAGTCTTCCATTGCACGTACAAGATTGGCTGTTTCTGCCTGAGCTACCCAAGAAACGGCGCCTGCCGAAGTCTGGGAAATAACAGAAGCATGTTTTGCGCTGCGGCGATTTCGCCCAAGCACCAAATCAACTCCGAATTGATCGCAGCAGCGAAGGATAGCGCCGTAATTATGCGGGTCGGTAATTTCATCAAGAATGAGGACAAGCGCGTCCCGGCCTTCTTCAAGACCCTCAAGAAATTCTTCAAGGCTGATATCGGGACTGTCCGTTTTGTCTTCAACCTGAAGGGCAATTCCGCGATGATTTGGAGCAAGCCCGTCCAAATCAAAAGTGCCTATACGCTCAATACGAATCTTGTTATTGATCGCAAGAGATTCTATTTCCCGTGCACGAGGACCTGCTTTTGCTACAAGCAGAGCGCCGCAAGAACGACCTGATTTTATTCTTTCTTCAATTGCATGAAAACCAGTTAAATATGTCACACTATGCTCCCCGGCAATGTCCATGCCTTTTCAATTTTTCGTTTGTTTGACGCCCTTATATTTTTGCACAAAACCGCAGGGACGGTAAGTCATCTTTGCCTGACGCAGTCCCTCATTCCCGAGATCCTGCTCCCGGTTAAGCAGAGTAAAAAACCTCGGAAGGGACAAAGCAAATGCCTGATTTATAAACTGATAAATACCCTTGTATCCTTCTATTGCTTTTTCAAAGTGAATTGCAAACATTTTTCCTCTTGCAATGCTTTCACCAAGGCAATATGCGACAGGTTTTCCGCTGACAAAAAACACACTGCCCCTCAACGTAAGGGAATCAAATGATACCAGCGCTTCTTTTGCCGCTTTATAGTCACCGGCTTCACCTTCGTTTTTTGTTAGCGCAGCTTGCCGCCATTGTTCCAAAATTTCGACAGCCGCAAGCGCCGTTTCTGAGTTCATTGGTTTTTGTTCATAATCGGGATAAGCATACAGGAAATTATTTACATGGTTTTTCTTTTTGTGATATTTTTTCCCTGTTAGTTCTGCCAAATCTTTACGGAAGTAAAGATAATCAAAATTATCCCTATCCTCACTAATAATGACACCTTGTTTTTCCAGCCTTTCCTTAACCGGAGAAAGAACTGATTTAGAAATATTTTTCCAGTAATCATGAGTTTGAAAAAGCGTTTCCAGCGTTTCCTGCTGAGGCGTGCCGCACGGCGTCATAAAAAAAGTTTCTTTTCCGGCGGCCTGCTCTCCCGAAATTATAAACCCGCTGTCCTGACTGCTGCCTTTGTCCACAGCATCACGTGATATGCGGTATTTATATTTGTTTCTGAAAAGATAAAGATTGGAAAATGTAAATTCGGAAACACCGTCCGGCGTTAATGAAAGACGCGGATGTAAAATATTTTTTAAGCCAATGTCCAAAGGAGTAAAATCGGGATAACTCGGTATCAATGCCGAAGAAGCGGACATAATCAGTCTTAGAAAATGAAACCAGGTTTCATTCCTTTTCCTGCTCCGCTTTTTTTGATCGTACTGATTTTCTGGTTCCTATCAATATAGAGACAGGTTCCAGAAAGGGAACATTCTCACATACAATTTTAATAATGACTGTCATGGGAACAGAAAGAATCATTCCGGCAAATCCCCAGATATAACCCCAAATGGACAATGAGACTAAAATCATTACCGGAGAAATTCCAACATGTTCGCCGATTATTTTTGGATCTAATATATTCCCAAGGATCATATTAACTGCCAAAATTACAGTAAGCACCAATATTACAGGGCCAGGGTCAGGCCAGAACTGAAGCAGCGCAAATAAAGATATAACGACTCCTCCCGCAATACTGCCAAGAGTGGGTATAAAGTTTAAAAAAAACTGAAGAATACCCCAGAAGATTGCAAACTCCATACCAATAAAATGAAAGGAAACAGCAAATATTACGCCATTGGCAAGAGAAATGAAAAATTTTGCTGTCAAATACCTAGTAACCTGAGACATCAAGTCATGACCCATACGGTTGATGCGTTCTGAATTATTCGAAAACGCTGCTTCCAATTTCTCTTTAAAGAAGCTGGCTTCAGACAGTAAAAATGCTACAGAAATAACGACAATGATTGCGCTTGAAACAAAGTTCAAAAATATATTTGAAATAGAAAAGGTAAAATTGTATAACCATGAACGTATTCCCAGCTGGCCCCAGAAATTTTCCCAAAAGGTAAAAGACTCATCGTATGAAAGCTCAAACAAGCGGGCGACCCAGATGAAAATTTCATTTAATCGTTCCTCATATTTTACATACAAAGAAAGAATATTTTTTCCTGATGTTGAAAGCACCATTCCAAAAATATATAAACCGGCAACTATTATAAGAACTACAAGAAAAATGGATAAAATACGCGGGAACCGGAGCTTATCCATCCATTTTACAAGCGGATACATTACAAAAGCCAATAATATGGAAATAGTAAATGGTAAAATAAC
>JAIRUY010000144.1 GCA_031254175.1 Treponema sp. | reverse complement strand
CGGAACTTTCGAAAATCTTACAAAGAAAGAAATCTCAGGTTTGGGCAAAGAGCGCGTAAAACTCCAGAAAAACCTCGGCGGCATAAAGGAAATGAAGGAACGTCCCGGCATTCTGTTTGTCATTGACACACGCAAGGAAGCAATAGCTGTCGCCGAGGCGCAGCGTATGCGCATTCCTATTGTTGCGGTTGTCGACACCAACTGTAACCCGGAAGGCATCGATTTCCCAATTCCCGGCAATGATGACGCAATCAGGGCTATCACTCTTTTTACCCAGATAATCGCAAACGCTGTTGTGGAAGCGGATAACGAGGTTGGTCTTAAGATCATTGAAACACTCGGAGATGAAGACGAGGACATGGAAGGCCTCATGAACGACGCTTCAGTGAAAGAAGAAGACAGGGAAATTGACATCGAAAAATATACTACCGAAGAAGCCTATAGAGCGGCAAAAGCTGATGAAGAAGTCGCCGATGAAGATGACGAAGAAATCCGGCTTCAGGTTGATGTTGATAAAGTCTACAGTGACGAATAATTTATAGTGAAACAACTTAAGGAGAATATTTATGGCTGATATAAGCGCAGCGGATGTAAAAAAACTTCGCGATAAAACAGGAGCAGGTCCGATGGAATGTAAAAACGCTCTTGTATCCACAGAAGGAGATTTCGCAAAGGCAGAAAAAATACTCAAGGAAAAAGGACTTGCCGCTCTTGAAAAACGGGTTGGCCGTGCAACAAATGAAGGCAAGATCTTTATAAAATCAAACGCGGACGGTTCGCAGATTGTGTTAATCGAACTTGTCGCGGAAACAGACTTTGTAGCAAAAAATCCTGACTTTATCGTTCTTGGCAAGACTATTGCAGAAAAAGCCCTTGAAAAAGGATTAAGCAAACCCACCGATGAACTTCATGCAATGGTAACCGAACTGGCAACAAGAATCAGGGAAAACATGGGGCTAAAGAGGCTTTGTCTTATAAAAGCCGCCCCCAACGAATATCTTACACAGTATATTCACGGAGAAGATAAAATAGGCGTTGTTGTAAAATGCGAATCCGACAAGCCTGAAATTTTCAACGATGAAGAAGTAAAATCCTTTATTTTCTCGCTTGCATTGCATATTGCGGCTTTTAACCCTGCCGCGATTGATCGCAGTAAAGTCGACCAGAGCTGGCTCAAGGAACAGGAAGAAATTTTCCGCTCACAGATGGAAAAGGATGAAAAACTTAAAGGTAAACCGGAAAATGTACTTAACGGAATACTCCAGGGCAAGGTAAATAAATACCTTTCAGAAATCTGTCTTCTTGAACAGGGTTATGTAAAAGACGAAAAACTGACAGTGGCAAAAGCTATCGAAGAATGCGCAAAAAAAACCGGAGCCAAACTTGCAATAAACGATTATGTCTATTACAAAGTAGGAACCGAGTAAATTATGCAGGATGTCATTTCGTCTAACGAAGAAAGAATGAAAAAAACAGTGGCAAATCTTAAAGAAGGGTTTGCCGCCATCAGAACAGGGCGCGCTTCGGCTTCGCTGTTTGACAGGATACGCGTGGACTATTACGGAGAGAAATCACCCATGAATCAGGTGGCAAATATTTCTGTTCCGGAAGCGCGGTTAATTGTCATTCAGCCATGGGATAAAAACCTTATCGGTGAAATAGAAAAAGCAATCCGTACTTCGGAATTGTCTCTTAATCCGTCAAACGACGGCAAGGTGATTCGTATTTCCATTCCGCCTCTCACTGAAGAAAGACGCAAGGAACTTGTCAAACTGGCAAAAAATCAGGCTGAACAGTCCAGAGTCGCGATCCGCAACATTCGCAGGGACGGAAACGAAGAGATGAAAAAACTTCTTAAAGACAGCAAAATAACCGAAGATGACGAAACCAAAGGGGCGGCAGAACTTCAAAAACTTACAGACAGCTACATAAATCAGGTAAACCATGTTCTGGAAGAAAAAGAAAAAGAAATAATGGAAGTATAAGGCTGCAATGAAAAACACTGCACCTGCAGAAAAACTTCCGGCGCCGGTTCACATCGGCATTATAATGGACGGGAATGGCCGCTGGGCAGTAAACCGCGGCCTTGTCCGTACACAGGGTCATCTTGAAGGCTTAAAAGCCGCTAAAAGGATTACAAAAGCCGCAAGTGAGCTGGGAGTAAAATATATAACTCTCTATGCTTTTTCAACGGAAAACTGGAAACGCGCCTCGGAAGAAGTAGATTTTATTATGGGTCTTATAAAACAGTATTTAAGATCGGAATTTGATTTTTCAAAGAGAAACCATATCCGCGTCCGTTTTACCGGAAACATGGAAGGATTACCGGTTGATATTCAGAAAGAAATAACCGAAACAATCAAACAAACGGCGGAGTTTGACGGAATGCAGGTAGTGCTTGCCATCAATTACGGCGGCAGAGATGAAATTATCAGAGCATTAAAAAAGTTCATTCAAACGGCAGAAAAAAAACATGAAGACATCACAGAAAATGATATTCACAGGTTCCTGGATAATCCCGACATACCAGACCCTGACCTGATTATCCGCAGCGCCGGTGAATACCGTACAAGCAATTTCCTTCTTTGGGAAGGCGCTTATTCGGAAATATATGTTTCCCAAAAGCTCTGGCCGGATTGGGAAAAGTCAGATTTGGAAACCGCAATTGAAAACTATCAAAAAAGAGAACGGCGTTTCGGCGCGGAAACCGGTAACAAAGCAAGCGGATTTTAACCTTAAGGAAAAAAATGTGAATAAAATTACAAGACGATTATTGATATTTTTTATTGGAGTTCCTGTTTTCTATGTGATAATATTTCTGCTTCCCTTTTACAGGCATCTGGCATTAAACATTGCGGCAAATATCTTTGCCGCTTTATGCGCTTTGGAATTTTCTTCTATGCTTGGAAAAAAGCAAATTCATATCAAAAAAGCTGAAGCTGTAATTCTTGGAACTCTTGCGACAATAGCGGCAACATTAACAGTAAGCTTTAACTTTTCCGAATGGATTGCTCCATTACTGCTGATGGCAGGTTTTGGATGGGTATTACTATCACGAATATTTACATCTTCAGAGAAAATGGAAACCGTTATCAGCCGTCTTGTCGGAGGTTTCTCTTTAATCGTTTATCCCGGTTTTTTTATTTTTTGGATAATAAAAATGGGCACATGGGAGAACTCAGGCGCTATTTTTTTATTTTTTCTGTTAACATTTTTTAATGATTCAACAGCATGGCTTTCAGGTATGTTGTTTGGTAAAAATAACCGCGGATTAATTCCCGCAAGTCCCAACAAGAGCATAGCCGGTTTTATCGGCGGAATATTTGCCTCCGTAGTAATCGCCTGTATTGCGGCAGTCTTTTTCCCTTCTTTTTATTTTGCGGCAAAAAATACTCCTTTATCAAATTTGATTGTTAAAGCCGTTATTCTCGGCCTCTTTACTTCTGTTTTTGCCAATCTGGGTGATTTGGCGGAATCGGCAATTAAAAGAAGCAGCGACTTTAAAGACTCAGGAACAATAATGATGGGAAGAGGCGGAGCGCTTGATTCAAGTGATTCTTTGGCCGTTGCTGCTCCTGTATACTTTCTGCTTTACAGTGTATTTTTCTATTTTTGATGAAAAAACGTATCGCTGTCCTTGGAGCGACAGGTTCTATCGGAAAAAGTTCGCTTGACGTAATAGAAAGAGAGAGTGAAAAATTCAGCGTAGTGCTTTTAAGCGCTCACTCCAGCCGCAGCCAGCTTGAACAATTAAAAAAACAATGGCCTTCCGCCGTTTGTGTGCTTACAGGAGAAAGCAGCCAAACGCTTTTGGACGCAATAAAAGACTTACAGCCCGATATAATCATTAACGGCATTTCCGGCAGCGCTGGACTTGAACCTTCCTTCGCGGCAATTGAAGCAGGCTCAAACCTTGCTTTGGCAAACAAGGAAACAATTGTCATGGCAGGAAAGCTCATTCTCAGCCTTGCAAAAGAAAAAAATGTAAAAATAATTCCTGTCGATTCAGAACATTCGGCAATTTTTCATCTGATAGAAGCGCATAACGCCCCCGAAGAAATCATACTCACAGCTTCCGGAGGCCCGTTCAGGAAACTAAGTTTAAAAGAGATGGAAAAAGTAACAGCGCAGGATGCCCTTTCTCACCCCACCTGGAAAATGGGGCAAAAAATAACTATAGATTCTGCTTCCATGGCAAATAAAGGGCTGGAAATAATCGAAGCCTGCTATTTTTTTAATATGCCCGCGGAAAAAATCAAAGTTGTAATTCATCCTCAAAGTATTGTTCATTCGATGATAAGGCTCAGTAACGGCGCATTTTACGCTCAGCTTTCCAAACCTGATATGCGCCATCCAATTCATGACGCTCTCCATTGGCCACAGGCAGCGCGTAACAACCTTGATATTCTAAACTTTGATTCCCTCACTCTGGAATTTGAAAAACCCTGCCTGGAAAAATTCCCAATGCTGGGTCTTGCGTGGAAGGCGGCGGAAAAGGGCGGGCTTTACACCTGCGCCTATAACGCGGCAAATGAAGAAGCTGTCGCCGCGTTTTTACAGCAAAAAATCCGCTTTACTGATATACCTGTAATTACGTGCTCTGTTTTGGAGAAAAACTGGTCTTTACATTACAGTGATAAAGAAACTATATTAAAAGCAGACTCGGATGCCCGTCTGGAGGCTGTAAAAATTATCAAGAAAATGGCATAATAGAGTTGTTCGGAAAACAATGTATCTTCGATTTG
>JAIRUY010000012.1 GCA_031254175.1 Treponema sp. | reverse complement strand
AAATTAGTTTTTTAAATGTTGATTTTGAATCTGCGGTATCAACAGCAGGAAAAAGATCATTCATATACTTTGATCCTCCTTATCACAGCCCGGATAAAACAAAATTTACCGGATATCAGGCAAATGGATTTGATGAAAATGAACACAAACGGCTGCGTAATGTTATGATAAAATTGACAAACCGGGGAGTAAAATGTCTGCTAAGTAATTCCGGCACAGAATATATCCGGGAATTATATAATTATGATTTCTTTGAAACTGTAACAGTTCAGGCAAGAAGAATAATAAACTCTGATTCTGCCGGAAGGGGCGCTGTAAACGAAGTTTTAATAAAAAACTGGAAAGATTGATGCAATGGACTTATGAATTTAAAGCTGAAATAAAAAAAGTTCCGGATATTGACGGGGCTTATGTAGAATTTCCTTTTGATTTAAAAAAAGAGTTCGGAAAAGGCAGGCTGAAGGTATATGCGGAATTTGACGGAGAGGCTTATTGCGGAAGCATAGTAAACATGGGATTAAAAAATAAAGACGGAACAATTTGTTACATAATTGGTATAAGAAAGGATATAAGAAAAAAAATAAATAAAAACTGCGGAGATAAAATTAATGTTAAAATAAAAGAAAGGGGTTAATATGGGCAAGGAAAAATATTACAAAAACGGACAAATTATTTCGGAAGAAAAAGATAATATTTTAACATACTATTATAAAAATGGAAAAATAAAGGCAAAAGGCAAATATATAAATGAGATGATGGAAGGAGAATGGATATTTTACAGGGAAAATGGGAATTTATGGCAAACTGCCGATTTTAAAAATAACGAAAAAGACGGCGAATGGAAAAGATATGACAAAAATTCCAAGCTGGAATATCATGTTGAATTTGATAATGGAAAAATAAAAAAGAAGCTCCTGTAAAACAAACAAATAAACCACTCAACACGAACAAATCAAATCGTTATAATTTTCAAATGAAGAACCGTTACGGCGTTACGCCATGGGGCCTGTGGTTCATTGATGTTCTGGACAGTTACCAGATGGGAGAGAGACTTGATCGCGGCAGACGTTACGCAAATGCCGGCAGAGTGCTCTCGCTGGAACTGGCAGAAGGCAGGGCTGTTGCAAAGGTTGAAGGTACCCAAAGACAGCACGGCGCAGCCGCATGGATGAATAATCATGCACGGTATCGTTCCAAAAAAAAACATGATGATGAAAGCGGATTTGCTTTAGCAAACCCAGAGGACGCAGGAAACCCGCTATACAGGACGGCAATAAGTTTTCCGCCGCTGAAAGAAGCGGAACAGGTTTACAGGATTATCGAAAATGATCCGCCTCTTTTGGCGCGTATTGCCGCAGGAGAACTGCCGGAAACTTTTTTGCAGGAACTAAAAAATAAAGGCATAAACCTTATTCCGCGGCGCTGGCAGGAGATGAAAAGGTCCTGCACCTGCCCCGACTGGGGCGATCCATGTAAACACATGGCGGCGCTTTATTACATTATTGCCAGTGAAATCGATGCGGATCCGCATGTACTTTTTCGCCTTCGCGGCATGGATCTGTCAGCGCGTTTCGGAAAAACGGCGGTGCGCAGCGTTGCACAGCCTTTTCGCGTAACGTATACGGCGGAGAAAAAAAACACTTACAAAAAGTCCGGATTGGGGCAGCTGCCTGACCTTGAAGAAATTCCCTATTGCGGAGAATTAATCACTTCGCTGCTGCCTTCCAGCCCGCCTTTTTGCGAAAGGGATTTTGCCGCCGTCATGGCGGAATTTTACCACCGCTGTACCCGCGAACAGTCGCAGGAGAATTTATGGGAACCGGCTCAAGCCGATGAAGAAATACTGGCAAAAACAGAACATGAATTTTCACGCTCACACTGGACTGTGCAATGCCCGGTTGTAAGACCCGGCACAGCGCCTGTTTTGCAGACGGAAGACATTAACGGCAATAAAAAGCGGTTTTCCATTTATGAAACTTTCGAATATTTTGTGAGATTTTCATCAGATGACGGAACAGAGTCTTACAGTTTTCTGTTTTATCTCTTCAAACTCCTCAATCTTGTTTGCTGTTCAGGAGCGTTTATCCCCTATGTGTTAATGCAGTTTGAAACTGACGGCAGTTTTGAAAATGAAACCTTAAAAATTATCTGGCGGCCTTTTGAAAACCTTCCGGTTGCCGCAAACATGCTTAAAGCAGTAACAGAGCGCGAGTGCGGTATGCTTTTAGCTCCTCAACTGTTCCGTGTCAATTTATCGGAAAAACAGGTCAGTTCAAAGGCACACCAGCTTGTGAGCGGACAAAGCGTGGTTGATCTTCTTTCATGCGCGTTTCTGAATGAATGGGTCAGACGGAAATTCATGTTAATCATGGATGACTTTATAAAGAAGGGAAGCGGCGAATATCACAAATTGCTGAATATGTTTTTTATCGGCATGGAAGTTGATGTCTCAACTCCTGCCCTGCGCTCTTTGCCCGCTTCAATTGACCGCTGGCTTTCCGTATTGCATATTGATTTTTCCGCCTATCGTTACGTCATTACAATAAAAGATCTGACAAAGCAGGGAACAGACGATGTACTCATCGCTCTTAATTTTGTAATTTCCATGGAGGTAATTATCGGGAATGAAGACGGCGAAAAAAAAATCCCGCTTTCAAAATGTTCGGACATTGAAATCCTGCGCGCGCCGATTGCCCTTTCCAATTATCTGCCGGAAATAGGCGAACTTACAAAGCTGCAAAAAGTCGCCATTTCCGAAGCGCGCCTTGTCGCCTTTCTCGATTCCGCGTCTTCGCTTCTTACACGTCTCGGCATGACAGTTAATCTTCCAAAAGCGCTTGCCAGAGAATTAAAACCGCGGCTTGT
>JAIRUY010000009.1 GCA_031254175.1 Treponema sp. | reverse complement strand
GAAAGTTCCGCCTTGATTTTTTTCATATCGCACGCGTTATCGAAACTTTTTATTATAGTCTTGAGCGCCCAGACAATATTTTCATCTTTGTCTTTTATTTTTTCCCTTATTTCTTCTTTCTTTTTTGTTGCCTTTAATACCCAAATATGGTCTTTGATAAGGGTTTGCAGGGATTCGACCGCCATTTTTAAAGACATTGAATGACCTCTTTTCTTCGCAAAGTCAATGCTGATAATGTCTCCCTGTATGCCGGAAATCCTGCCTACGCCCCATGTTCTGTGATAAACATAATTGCCTTTATCAAATGAAATGTGTTTTTCAAAATCCGATATGGCCTGATGAACAGCGCGGTAATTCTGTGAAAGATTGGAAATGCGTATATATTCTTCAAGCTGGCTGTGAGACGCATATTTTTTTCTGTAGAGCTCGATTATTTCCCTTCGTGCCTGAACATCTTTTTCATCATATTCAAGAATGATTTTCAGAATAACAATTGCGGTATCAACGTCAATGTTCTTGTATTTCGCGTACAGCTCATTAAGTAAAATAACCGCTTTGTCTTCGCTGATGGCTTTCGCGATTTTTTTCTGAATATGAAGAAAAAAGTCAATGTCTTCGATATTTATATTTATCAGTTTATCCCAGATTTCCTTGACATTCGCAAAAATTGCCTTGTTTATGTAGCGGTGCAGGGATTTTTTATAATATTCAATTGTTGCTTCCCTGTTTCCCTGTTTTTCATAATGCTCCCCGATATTTTTGCAGATATCCGCTTCTTCAAAATCAACTTTTACAAGTCTTTCCCAAATACCGAGAATTTTATTTTCTTCGTTATCGTTTTTATAACAGTCGGCGAGAGTACGCAGGGCATACTTTGATTCTCCGTGATCAAGTATTCTTTCACAAAGATACTTAACAATATTCAATTTGTGATTGTCCAGGAAAATAGACACAAGATTGATAATCGCGGAATCGTCAATGATCTGGCGGGAAAGCGCTACCATGCCGGAAAGGTAAAGGGCTATGATGCTGTTTCTGGTGTGCGCCAGGTGATCATCACAGGTCTTTTTTAGGTCGTCAACGATCTTTTCTTTTCGTGCGTTTTTTAAAATTTCATCCAGATCCTTGAACTGGCCGGTTGAATAATTACCGAGAGTTGCCCTTGTCCATTTTTCTTCATTCAGCGTTTCCTGCAAATTTTTTAAAAGAGTTTGGGCGCTTTCTGACAATATTTTTGAAGAACCGGCCTGCGGCTCCTGCTGCTGAACTGCGCCGCCTGCTTCTGTATTTGTACTTGCTTCATTATTCATTTTTCACTCCTCATACATGCTGTCCGGTATACATTTTATGAATATCCGGATCGGTAATTTTTATTTTTAAGAGGATCTCGTCAATCAGTGACGGATCCTCACGGCTGATTTCATAATGATCGATAAGCCAGAAGTAATGGTTTAAAAGACGGGGTTTTATTATCCCGCGCCTTGAAGGATTGGCCTCGTATTCGGTTTCCAGCGAAAAAATCGCCTGTTTTAACCTGCCGGCTTCCATCTGTTTTAATTCGCGTTTTACTGAAAATACCCCCCATAAATAACCGTAAACAGGCATCCATTCACATAACTCTTCTTCCTTGAAACCAATAGCCGAAACCTTGTCCTTAAGTTTTTGTATCAGCGCCGATTCCAAAGAAAGAATGTTTATCTTTGAAGGATCCAAAAAAAAAGCTTCCCTGAACAAAGCCTTGGCCGCTTTGGTCTGCGACAGCAGGGCGTTTATATCCGCTACTTCGGAAAGGATTTGCGCGTCTTCCCTTTTTATGTGGACGGCCTTTTCCAAAAAGTTCAACGCCTGATCGTAATTGCCAAGCCCCTTGTAGCAGCGGCCTGCCAAAAGAAGCAGGCAGGGATCATGCTGATTGGCCGGGTTCCCCAGCAATCCTTCAAAATAAAATAATGCCCTGGAAAAAACAAAAAAACGAACAGCGTACTGACACTGATCGTATATTTTATCAAATTGCCCAAGAAAAACGTGGTATTGTTTTAAAAGGGAAATATAAACGCTGCCCTTCTCAAAAGGGTTTTTTATTTCATCAATCCTCCTGGTATGTTCAAGCCACCAGTGAACGCATTTAAGGGCATGCTTGATTTCTTCGTTTTCAAAGTCTAAATCCAGAGCCTGCTCTATAAACGCACAAGCCGCCTCCGCTTCCGAGGCCTTTAATTTTTCATAGGCTTTTTTAAGCAGCCTCGCAGCCTGAGTGTTTTCCATTGCCTGCCGTCAGTATACCATTATTTAAAGGTTTGACAATAGTATATGAACAAAGTATGATAAATAAAATGAGCCGGGTAATTGTTTCACCGTCAATTTTAGCCGCGGATTTCTCTGATTTCGCAAAAGCTGTGTCAGAAACTGAAGATTCGGGGGCTGATTGGCTTCATCTGGATGTCATGGACGGCTCTTTTGTGCCGGATATAACCTTCGGGTCTCTGTTGGTGAGCGCGTTAAGGCAAAAAACAAAGATTTTTTTTGATGTGCACCTGATGATTGAAAAACCATGGCAGTTTATTAAGAAATTTGCGGAAGCGGGGGCGGATGCGATTACATTGCATCTGGAAAGCGAACTGCATTTGCACAAATCCCTGTCAGAAATACGCGGCCTTGGAATAAAAGCCGGTGCAGCGATTGTGCCTTCTACCCCTGTTTCCATGCTGGAAGAAGTATTGCCTTTTGTTGATTTAGTGTTAATTATGACTGTAAATCCCGGTTTTGGCGGGCAAATTCTCATTCCTGAATGCCTTGAAAAAGTGAAAAAACTGGCAAAGATGAGGACACAGGCCGGTCTTGATTTCAGAATTTCTGTTGACGGCGGCATAAATGAGATAACAGCGGAAAAAGCAAAAGAAGCGGGCGCTGATGTGCTTGTCGTAGGGTCGGCGTTTTTCCATAATTCTGACAAGAAAGGTTTTATTAAACATTTGCTTTCTTAAAAAGTGGTATTTTTTGTCTCAACCTATTATAATTAAAAGAAATCTGTGAAAAAAAGATTAGGGGGCGGTCGTGGCATTAACAAAATCTGCAAGAATGAGCATTTGGCCGTTATTATTGGGTTTAATGTTATTCCCGGCGGTAATTTCCACTGCTCAAGAAAGCGCGTATGCGCAATATGTCCGAAGATATCAAAACGGCATTCAGTTCTATGATTCATCACGCTGGTATGACGCAGCTATAGAATTCCGCCGTGCGCAGGAAATTGCAACTTCCCTTGAAGACTGGTCACGGGCGATTTACTGGGTAATATTAAGCGAACTTGGCTTTTCTGACTATGGGTCGGCAATTATTGACATGGATGAACTTGAAAGAGTTGCCCCCAATTCAAGTTACGCAAGGGATATGGTTTATCACCGCGCGAGAATATACTATAACTTGGGTTATTTTGATGATGCCATCGTTTTATTCAGACGTTATATTGATTCGGTATCTCCATATACAGACCCGCAAACCGCAGATCGCGTAGCGGCAGCATATTTCTGGATGGGTGAATGCCTGTTTTCAATGGGTCAATACAATGAAGCTGAAAATTTCTACACATGGGTTTTAACAAGATATCCTGTGAGCCAGAAAGGAGAAGTTTCTTCCTACAGATTGGATCTTATCAAACAAAAGAAAATTGAGGCCGAACTTTTGACGCTTCTGCAATGGAGCCATGAAGAATCGCTTAGAACAAGCGAAGATTATATGCGAAGAATAAGAATGTATGAACAAACAATAAACTTATATGAAAGACGCATAAATGAACTTTCCCAAGGCGGAGTTTCGGCAAGCCAGTTTGATGTGTCAGGCGAACCGGCTGCCGGCGAAAGTCCGGCCGCATCTGTTATTCTGCCGCAAGAAACCGCGCAGAGCCTTGAAAACACATGGCAATCATTGCATGAAAGACTGCTGGAGAGAGCAAGGCAATTAAACAGGGAACTGGATTTATTGATCGATGATTATATAAGAGGAGGTTCTTTTTGAAATCTCTTAAGGTTTTTGTTTTTGCCGTATTTTTTATTTTTTCTGTCTCTTTTTATCTTTTTGCCGCTGATTTTTTTGACGGGAATATTCGTCTTGTTATCAATGAAAGAAACGGAGGTTTTTCGCTTTATTATCTGACAGACGAAAGAAACAGGGTATATGAACCTTTGTTTTATGACAGGGAACCAAAGTCCAGTCTTCTTGCGGTTCATTATAACGGAAAAGTTCATAATCTGGGCAGGACAAATGTTTTTCGAACAAGAGTTGAAAGAGAAGGCAGATTTCCGGTTATTGTTTACGAATCGGATTTTCTGACAGTCAGAAAAATTTTTACTCCCGTAAGGACAGCAAATTCCCAGGATACAAATGGATTTAATATAACAATTACTGTTACAAATAAAGGAGACAGAAACGCCAATGTTGGTTTGCGGTTTATAGTTGATACACATTTGGGTGAAAACGAAAAAAATGTTTCTTTTTTAACAAACAAGAGAATAATAACTTCAGAAACACGAATAGACGGCAGGTCAGGTGAATTATACTGGATATCCAGGCATAATAATCTTAGCTTGATGGGAAGTATTGTTGATCTTCATAACCCTGACGCAAAAGTACCCGATTATGTAGACATAGCAAACTGGAGCAGATTATATAATGCTCATTGGCTTCTTCTGTATTCCGCAGGCAGATCTTTTTCAAATCTTCCATATTCATTCAATGATTCTGCGGTTTGTTATTACTATAACCCGGAAATCCTTGAAAAAGACAGAACATTTACATATTCTATTTTTCTTACAACAGAAGATATTGACTGGTATACAACAGAAAGACAGAATGTTTATTCTCCTTTTCTTGCAACAGAAGATATTGACTGGAATACACCAGAAATGCAGAATGTTTATTCTCCGGTTTTAACACAGGATATACAATATGATGATGCGTTTTCGGATACAAATTTACTCATGCTTTACAGATTGCAGGAAATATTAAATCAATTTATAAACGGCGAAATATATCTCAATGAAAACGATCTTGCTGATATAGAAAAATCAATTGAAACTCATAAAGCAAGATTTAATTTACAATAGATGAAGTTAGACACTGTATTGGCTAAAGCTTCCCGTCTTGCCAGAAGGCGTGATTTTGAGGGCGCGTTAAGGACGCTTAAAACGGAAGAAGACCGCTATAACGGTTCTTTTAAGTATTATTATCTTTTCGGTTTAATAAGCCTTTATGCCGGCAGTTTCGGCGAAGCGCTTTCAAATTTCAGACTTGCCAGACAGATAAAAATGAAAGACCCCCTTGTTCTGCTTGGTCTTGCCGTTTTGTATCTTAAACGCATGAATACAGTCCAGGCTGTTGACTATTATCTTGATGTACAGGAGATGGATCCAAAAAATAAAATCGCCAAAAAAGCGCTTGTTTTTATCCGTAAATATTCTTCTTCAGAAGACCTTTCTGATTTCTTGACTCCAAAAAAGCTGAAAAAATTATATCCGCCGATTCCGTCTCCTGATCTTAATTCAAGGACAATATTAACTGCCGCCATTGTAATTTCCGCCGTCTTAATTTTAAGTTACGGTATACTTGCCAAATTTAACCTGATGCCCGGTTCCAAAAAGAACGACAGCCGTTCTGTAACAGAGTTTATTCTTTCAGGACAGGAAAGATCAAATTCTGTTGAATCAGGCGGCTCTTATATGTATATCCTGACGGTGAATCAGGCGGCGGATCTTTATGACAGGGCATTGTCTCTTTTTACTTCTTACCGTGACGAAGCCGCAAAGATAAACCTTAACCGTATTCTGGAATCAAACGCTTCCCAAAGCATAAAAGACAAATCCAGACTTTTGCTTACTTACATGGAAACTCCGGGTTTTAATTCGTTTAACAGGAATGACAATCCTTCTTACGCGGCTGTAATTAGCGAACCTGCTATTTACAGGGATGTGCATGTTATCTGGAGGGGCATGGCGACTAACATTGAAATAACGGATGAATATACAAGATTTGATTTTCTTGTCGGTTATGACACACGCAGATCGCTTGAAGGAATAATACCTGTATTTTTTTACAAACCGGTCGCCATAAACAATGAACGCCCGCTTGAAGTGCTTGGAAAAATAAAGATTGTCTCTTCTTATTCAGATATCAGCCTTGAAGGTGTCGCGATACACCAGTCAGCCAGACTTGAAAATTAAAATGAAAGCTGTAGTTCAAAGAATTATAGACGCATCTGTTACAGTTAACGGCCATAACAAGGGCAGCGTTGAATCCGGCTTGCTTGTTTATCTTGGCGTAGCTCAAGGGGACAGTAAAAAAGACGCGGATTGGCTGGCGGATAAAATTGTTAATTTAAGAATATTTAATGATGAGGGCGGTGTAATGAACTTGTCTCTTAAAGATGTTATTGCCGGTAAAGAAGAAAGAACAGGTATTCTTGTTATTTCGCAATTCACGCTTCTTGCCGATGCCCGCAAAGGTCGGCGCCCTTCCTGGAGCGGAGCGGCGCAGCCGGAGGCGGCAAAAGAACTTTATGAATACTTTATAATAAAAATCCGCGAACAGGGAATACTTTGCGAACATGGAGAGTTTCAGGCAAATATGAAAGTAACGGCAACAAATGACGGCCCCGTAACAATTTTACTGGATACAAAATTTTAATCGGCCGGTTTTTTATCTGCCTAACCTGTCGCCGAATTTATCGGTATAACCGCTTCTTCTCATTGCTGCCTGGCTGTGAAGTGACACATTGGGAGAATTCTGGAATACCCAAAACCCAAACTCTATACTTCGCACAGAGGCCGGCAATGAAACAGTTACCAATGCCGGACAGGAACGAAAGGCTTTTGCTCCGATTTTTTGTATGGTAGAGGGAAGCGAAACAGAGGCCAAAGCTTCACAACCGTTAAAAGCCAAATCACCGATTTCATTTACGCCTTCCGGTATATCAATGGAACGTAGTCTTATATTATGTTCAAACGCGCCTTTTTCAATCCTTCTTAAAGAATTGGGAAGAACAACAGATGTAAGTTTTGAACTGTG
>JAIRUY010000219.1 GCA_031254175.1 Treponema sp. | reverse complement strand
GTCAATTGCAATAGTGGCAATTCGCATAACAAACGCTAACTGCTTCGCCGCCTTACGGCGGCTCGGCCTCATTTCGGCACATTGGCGGCGGCGGTCTTGCTTTGCTATTTACTCTTTCCCTGATTTTCAATACAATAGACTCGTGAGGAAAGACAACCTTGCCGGGAGCGAACAGCGCAGGATACTTGGCATTGATCCCGGGCTTGCCGGCACAGGCTGGGGAGTTCTTGAAAACAGAAACGGAAAAATTCTTTACATTGATCATGGTACAATCATAACAAAGGCAGACCGTCCGCGTGCGGAACGCCTTTTTTTTATTATGCATTCCATTCGGTTAATAATAGAAAAGTATAAACCGGGGGAAGCCGCGATTGAAAAACTTTTTTTCGGGAAAAATGTTTCCAGTGCCATTCCGGTTGCGGAAGCGCGCGGCGTTATTTCCGCCGTAATTGCGGAGAGAGGCATTCCCCTGCGTGAATTGACACCTAACGCGATAAAAAAGGGAGTTACGGGTTTTGCGGGAGCGGATAAAGAGCAGGTGCAGGAAATGGTGAAGATCATTCTTTCGCTAGCAGAAGCGCCAAAACCAAATCATGCCGCGGATGCTCTTGCGGCGGCAATTTGCGTGGTAAATGCGCCGTTCCATGAACTTTAAGGGAGATTGCCATGTTTAACAGTATCCGCGGCACAGTAAGCGCGAAAAGCAGCGAGGCTGTTTTTGTTTTATCGGGTGATATCGAATGGGAAATTACCATGCCGGTAAATGATATGCAGGAATTGGCATTAAACAGCGAATGCAGGGTATTTACATGGCTGTATCACCGCGATGACCAGATGAAGCTTTTTGGTTTTGCAAGTGAAGTACGGCGGTCTACATTTCTTGAACTTTTAAAGGTAGAAGGTATCGGCCCGAAAGGCGCTGTAAAAATAATGAGCGGGATAAGTCAGGATGATCTTGAAAGGGCGCTTGAAAACGGCGACCTTACAAGGCTTGAAGCTGTGCCGGGACTTGGAAAAAAGACAGCCCAAAAAATGCTTCTTTCATTAAAAGGAAAATTGATCCATAATCAGGAAGTTTCTTTTTCCGCACGGGACAACGATCTTGTGGAGGCGCTTGCGGCTATGGGGTATGACAGACGTTCCGCCATGGAAGCGCTGACAAAAGCGGAAGCCGCCGTCGGCGGGCAGGAACTGCCGGATGCGGAAAAAGAAAAACTGATATTCAAGGAAGCAATTGTATTTTTAAGCGCGCAATAAAGTTGTATCATTGGTAAAGAAAACTGGGAACTATGGATAAGAAAACTGAAAACACAAGCCCTGTACGGCCTTTCAAACTGGAAGAAGATGAGCGTGACATGACTTTGCGTCCCAGGAACCTTTCTGAGTTTTTGGGTCAAAAAGGCATGAAAGAAAACCTGTCGGTCTTTATTTCAACTGCAAAGGAGCGCGGCGAAAGCCTTGATCATCTTTTTTTAATCGGCCCTCCCGGACTTGGAAAAACTACTCTTGCGCAGGTAGTGGCAAATGAGCTTGAAACAGGTTTTGTGCAGACTTCGGCTCCCGCTCTGGACAAACCAAAAGACCTTGTCGGCCTTCTGACTAACCTGAAAAAAGGGGACGTCTTTTTTATTGATGAAATCCACAGATTAAAACCGGCAATCGAAGAGCTCCTGTATATCGCAATGGAAGATTACGGCATTGACTGGGTTGTGGGGCAGGGGCCTATGGCAAGAACATTAAGAATTGCGATAAAGCCGTTTACGCTTGTTGGAGCGACCACAAAGGCGGGAGTTGTTTCAAGTCCGCTCATCAGCCGTTTTGGCATTACCTGCCGTTTTTCTTTTTATGAACAGGAAGATATGGAATCCATCGTGCGCCGCTCCGCGGGGCTTCTGGAAATAAAAATGGAAAAAGACGCTGTAAGTCTGTTGGCAAAATCTTCAAGAGGCACTCCGCGTGTAGTAAACAGGCTGCTGCGGCGGATGAGGGATTTTGCGCAGTATTCAGGAGAAGAAACAATAACAAATAAAGTTGTGCGTAACGGTCTTTCCCGGCTGGAGATAGACGAAATGGGGCTTGAAAAGCAGGATCGGGAAATATTAAAAATAATCATTGAACGCTACAAGGGCGGCCCTGTGGGAGCGGAAACCCTTGCAATTTCCATAGGAGAATCGGTTGAGACTCTTGAAGACTATTATGAGCCGTATTTAATTCAGGCGGGTCTTTTGCAGCGCACTCCAAGGGGGAGAATGGTAACAAATTTATCTTACGGACATTTGGGAATTGTGCCCAATCTGACTGCTGACGAAGAAATTCTTTTGCTTAATTTGTTTAACTAAAGGGCTTTTTTTATGAAGACAAGTGATTTTTTCTTTCACCTTCCTGAACATCTTATAGCGCAATATCCTCCTGAAAAGAGGGGCATGAGCCGTTTAATGACGCTCAATCGAAGAACGGGAAAATACACCCATCGTATGGCGGAAGAATTACCTGAAATACTAAGTGATGTGGAATTCTGCGGCAAAGACGGAGAAAAGCCGCTTTTGGTTTTTAACAATTCAAAGGTTCGTAAGGCGCGCCTCTTCGGCGTTGCAGTTAAAACAAGCGCGCGCGTTGAGTTTCTTCTTTTAAAAAAAGAAAAAAATGATGAATGGAAATCTTTGGTCAAACGCGCAAAACGGCAGAAGATCGCAGTCTCTTTTGTTTTTTTTGATGAAGCAGGCGCTGAAATTGCGCGTGCGGAAATAACAAACTCACAAGGAGAGTTTTGTTTTCTGAAATTCGACCGGCTTATAGACGATAATTTTCTTGACAGGTACGGACATATTCCTTTGCCGCCTTATATTAAGCGTAAAGATATTCCGTCAGACGCGGAAAGGTATCAGACAGTGTACTCAAGCGTTTTCGGATCGGTGGCTGCTCCGACAGCGGGCCTTCATTTTACAAATGAACTTCTGGATCGTCTTGCCGCCGTAAAAATTGAAAGCGTGTTTGTCACACTTCATGTCGGACCGGGAACATTTTTGCCTGTACGCAGTGAAAATATTAAAGAGCATAAAATGCACGAAGAAACATTCAGCATTGATGAACAAACTGCCTTAAAAATTGAAACCGCAAAAGCGGCCGGCCGTAAAATAATCGCGGTAGGAACCACAAGCGTGCGTACTTTGGAAAGCGCATGGGCTGACGGAAAACTCAAGCGGGGAGAGGGCGAAACTTCAATTTTTATATACCCCGGCTACAATTTTAATGTCGCGGATGCGTTGTTTACAAATTTTCATACTCCCGAATCAACTTTACTGATGCTGGTCTCGGCTTTTGCCGGAAAAGAAATGATTCTTGAATGTTATGCCGAGGCTATCCGTAAAGAATACCGTTTTTTCAGTTACGGGGATGCGATGTTAATTTTCTAATACAAAAAATTTTCCATGTCACGCAGAATATTGTCCAGACTGCTGAAGTTGGTTCTGGTTTTCGGCAGGGAACGTAAAAAGTATTGCCCGTAATTTTTTTTAAGAAGGCGGCTGTCCAGAACAACCACAATGCCGTGATCGGCTGACCTTCGCATCAGCCTGCCGAAGCCC
>JAIRUY010000201.1 GCA_031254175.1 Treponema sp. | reverse complement strand
TGTGGTACTGTAAAAACATCAGGAAGGGTCGGGCTTGTGTTTCAGGAACCGGATGCCCAGATTCTTGGTGAAACTCCAAAAGAAGACATCGCTTTTGGTCCGCGTAATATGGGGGTTTCAAAAACGGAATGTGAACTGCGTGTGAAAACTGTTCTTGAAGAGACAGATTTGACACAGAGGGCGGACTTCCCTGCCCGCTCCCTTTCCGGCGGCGAAAAACGCAGGCTCGCCGCTGCCGGTGTTTTGGCAATGGAAACACAAATAATTATCTTTGACGAACCTTACGCCAACATGGACTTTCCGGGCGTTGTACAGGTAAACAGGCTTTTTCAAAAATTGATCGCTGAAGGCAAAACCTTAATAATCCTTACCCATGAACTTGAAAAATGCCTCGCTCTTGCAAACCGGTTTATAGTTCTTTGTAAGGGAAAAAAAGTATTTGACGGAGATACAGCCGAGGCATTAAAACTCGATCTTGAAGCATGGGGTATTCGTCATCCTCTTAAAAACTTATCAGGTAAAATGGAAGATCTGTTATGGTAAAACAAGCGGCTTTTAAATATAAAACTGTAAAAGGGCCTTTACACAAGCCGCCTGCGATATTAAAACTTTTTTTATTTCTGCCACTCAGTATTTTTTGTATGTCTTTACCGCCTTTGTATCTTGCGGCTGCAATAGGCGCGGCGGTAATAATTGCTTTTCTTTGCGGATTTACCGTAAGTGAACAAATTGCCGATTTAAAACCGGCGGCTTTCTATGCCGTCTTAATGTACGCGCTTTCCTTTTTTTCGGTTTTTTTTGAAAACTCAAGCGAACTTCCATTTCCGGAGGCAGCCGCTTTTGCAATGCTGCCCCGCATGGATTTTTTACGCATAGCCCTGCGCCTTGTTTTAATTGTGCAGATTTCCGCGCTTTTTTTTCGCAGCACAAGTTCAATTGAATTACGGGAAAGTCTTTGCACAGCAGAAAATTATATAAGTCTCTTTTTTTCCCGTTTTTCTTTCTCCGGAAAACATGATTTGGCAAAAGGGAGTTTTTCCCAAAACATCGTGCTTTTTCTTATGTTTATCCCGGAAATTTTTAAAAACTGGAAAGACATTAATCTGGCATGGAAAGCTAGATCGGGAAAACAAGGACTGAAAAAAATAAAAATAATAGTTTTTGTTTTAATTTCTCTAACCATGGAAAAAGCGGCGGTAAAGTCAAAAGCGCTGGCCGCCAGAGATGTATAAAACAGGAGGAAAAATGAAGGGGAAAAACATTATATCAGCCCCGCAAAAACTTTCAAGCAAGGCTCATATTCTTTCCATGCTGAGGGAAAAGGAAGGGAATCCTGTCAGCGGCAGCATTCTGGCAAAATCAATGGGTATTTCAAGGGTTGCGGTCTGGAAAGCAGTCCAGTCTCTTGTTGAAGCAGGTTATTCAATTGAAACAAGAGGAACAGGTTATCTTCTTGATCCAAAACTGGAAAAGGATTACCTGTATCCGTGGGAGTTCGGCGGCAATGAAACTTTTTTTTATCATTACAAAAATACAGGCAGCACAATGGACAGGGCAAGAGAATTGGCTTTGCGGGGCGCTTTGGGCGGTTCAATTATTACAGCGGAAAAACAAAGTTCCGGCAGGGGAAGGAGCGGCAGAACATGGGTATCACGCCAGGGCGGATTATTCTTTTCAATTCTGGAACGCCCGCGTCTTGCGATAGCCGACTATTCTCTAATCTCTCTTATCATGCAAATCGCGGTTGTCCGTACAGTTTCATCTGTTTGCGGAAAGAAAGCCTTTCTGCGCT
The DNA here is from genome assembly GCA_031254175.1 of Treponema sp. Classification (GTDB taxonomy): domain Bacteria; phylum Spirochaetota; class Spirochaetia; order Treponematales; family Breznakiellaceae; genus WQXQ01. The sequence goes on along the minus strand of JAIRUY010000201.1, from coordinate 1,090 downwards.
GGCCGAATGATGTCTATGCTAACAGGCAGAAAATAGCGGGTTTGACAACAGAAATTTCAGGAGAAGGAGATTTAATTAAATGGCTTTCCATAGGCATCGGAGTAAATATCAACAATGCCGTTCCGTCAGGCAAGGCTACAAGCTGCGCGGAAGTTACGGGCAGCAATATTTCACGAAAGGAAGTTCTTGTAAAAATTCTTGAAGAAATTGAAAAAGTTAAAAAAACTTTTTATTCAAATGCCGCGTACTCGCAGGGAAACCGCGCTCTTGCGGCGGAATGGAATTCTCTGGCGGATTGCGTCGGCGCGAAGGCTGTGGTTTTTGAAAGCGAACCTTCCGCAGAGAACAGAAAAACAGCCGCCGAAACGGGAAAAATACTTGCGCGCGGAATATTTTCCGGCATTGACCCTGCCGGCCGGTGTATATTAAAAACCGAAGACGGAAATCTTTTTTTTAATCAAGGCTCAACATCGCTTGCCTTTTTGAATCCGAGTAACCGGTAAGGGGTGCAGAATCTTTACATCACTTCCAGAAACGGGATACAAACCAGATTAAACGCATCCTTTAAAACAAGCATCACTGCGCGGGAAAGTTCCAGCCTTGCCTTTGAAAGAGCATAATCGCCGCAGTTAAGAATCGGGCATTCATGATAAAAACGGCTGAAACATTTGGAAAGCTCGTACAGATAGGACGCAAGGCGTGAAGGATCAAGCGTTGACGCAGATTCACTGACTGCCTGAGGATAAACAGCAAGCGTTTTAATCAGTTCCCATTCGGAATCAGAAACCAGTAATGAAAAATCTGCGTTGTCTGTTGATTTCCCCGCTCCCTGTTCTTTATCCTTGCGCAGCATTGATGAAATTCGCGCGCCCATATACTGCATATAGGGGCCTGTGTTACCGTTAAACGAAAGAGATTCTTTCGGATCAAAAAGCATATCTTTCAATGGGCTGACCTGCAGCAGAAAATAATGCAGGGCTCCAAGAGCGATTTTTTCTGACACATCTATCGGATTCTCTACTTGTTCTTCCCTGTTTTTTTCACGGATTTCTGAAAGCGCCATATCACGCAGGCTGTCGATTAAATCATC
>JAIRUY010000138.1 GCA_031254175.1 Treponema sp. | reverse complement strand
CTGTACAATCCGGTCGAGCTGCAACACAATGTCAACAAGGCTATCATCCGCCTCAGGCAGCGGCTCGCCCAATCGAACCGTAATATTACTAAGGGGGAGCTTTAGCTTCGGTAACATTTTGAAATGAGGCAACTCGGGTGCGTAAGCAAGCTGGTTTATCCGTTTTAATTACTTTTTATCGTTTGTCCTTTTTTTCTCTTGCCTTTATACTCTGCCCCAGACTTTTCAGTGTTTCTTTAAAACCTTCATCTTCGATTGTATCAAAACCTTTTACCGGAGTTTCTCCAATGGCAGAGGTTTGCGCCGCGTCCTCTGAAAGTTTGGGCTCTTCAACAGAGCGGTTTTCCGGTTCCTGTTCTGCGCAATCCGTTTCTGTTGTCTCTTTTTGCGTGCTCTTGCCGAGCATAAGCGAAAGCGCTGAAATGCCCATGTCCGGAAAGCGCCGGCGAAAATCGTTTAGCAGTTTGGTTTGTTTTGTCTGAAGAATCTGTTTCCAGCCGGGATGATCTGTTTCGACTAACAGAATGCCTCTGTCAAGGTCTTTAATCCGGGAGTGGGCCGCCGCCGCCGCAATTCCGTTTTTGGCGGTTATGTCTTCCCATGAATCAAACAGGGTTGAATACTCCTGAGCCTTATTCAGAAACTGTTCGTCAAAGAGCGCCGAAAGAATATCTCCCGCTTTTTTCATAAAGACAGCATACCGGCGTTTACTTTGTAAATCAACGTATCTTCCGGGGAATTTTGCTGCAAATAACGCTGATACGGTTCTTCCGGAAGAAAAGCATAAAAAGCCTGATCGCAGGCAGGAAGAACAGCAAGAAACCTCTGCCTTTTTTCTCCGTCCATTTCAAGAAGGACATCATCAAGCAAAAGTACGGGGTTAAGATTCGTCATTTGAGAAAAACGGCAGGTCTGAGCTGTTCGTAAAAGGAGAGCCAAAAGCCTGCGCTGGCCGGTAGAGGCTTTTCCGGCAAACTCCGTTCCTTTGTGCGCAAAAACATAACGGTCGCGGTGCGGTCCCGAAAGAGACAAGCCCGCGGCCATGTCGGCAGGCCGTCTTTTCTGAAGAAAAGAAAGCGGGTCTTGTTCGGTTTTCCATGAATGAATGTACTGTACGGTTATTCCGGCAATCCCTGAAACTTCTTTGTACAACGGTTCAAAAACACCTGAAAATTCTTTTGACGCAATCTCCCTTTTTTCCATCAGTTTTTGGCCGTACATGGCAAACTGCGGATCAAGCGCGTCCAAAACCTGCTCTACGCTGTTTTTGCCGCGGTTTTGGGCATATTCTTTAAGAACTGCGTTACGCGATTTTAAGACGCGGCGGTAACGGCGAAGGTCTTCAAGATAGACAGGATCATAAAGGCTTAAAGTTTGATCGAAAAACCAGCGCCGGCGCTCGGGGCTTCCGCTTACAAATTCCATGTCCTCATGGCAAAAAACTATGCTTGGCGCTATCGAAAGAAGGTCCTTGCGATCGTCTGTATGTTTCCCGTTAATTGTTATCGATTTTTTTCCTTTTTCATGTTTTACAAGGATGCTGCTGTTGGCGGACCGTTCAATTTTTACTTCGGCGGAAAAATCCTTTTCCCCGGAAGTTAAGCCTGAGTTACGCGCAATTTCGCTGTCGCGGACCGCCCTGAAAGACGAAGCGTAGGCGCAAAAATAAAGGGCTTCCAGAAAATTTGTTTTGCCCTGACCGTTTTCTCCTACAAGAAAAACATTTTTTGCGCCTGTAAAAATCTCTGCATCGGCAAGGTTTCGAAAAGCCGTTGTCCGCAGAAAAGAGAAAAACATGCCTGCAAAACTTTTTACGGCTGCATCGGCATGACTATGTGGAAAAAGTCCTTCGGCGGAACAGGTTCAATAGTAATGGCTTTTGTCGCACTTGAAAAACGAATTTTTATTTCGTCATCTGTCATCGCCTTGAAAGGTTCTTCCAGATAACGGTAGTTAAGGGCGATTTTTACTTCTTCGCCGTCATATTTGCACGGAATTTCGTCCTCTACTGTTCCTATTTCGCTTTCCTCGGAAGAAACAGACATTTTGCCGGGTGCAATTTCAAGATAAACTCTATGTGATTTTTTTTCTACCATAAGTGAAACGCGGCGGAGAACATTAAGCATTTCATCTCTTCTTACCGAAAGAAATAAATCCTGACTTTCAGGAATCACTTTTTTATAGTTTGGAAAAGCTCCTTCGATTAAAACTGATGAAAACTGATAAGACGCAAAGTTAATAAATATCATTTTGTCATTAAGAGAAATACTTATAAGTCCTTCGTCTCCCGATCTTTTTATTATTGTATTTAATATTTTGGGCGGAATTATAATTCCCTGAAAATCATCTATTTTTTTATCCGCTTTTTTCGCTACAAAAGCCAGACGTCTTCCGTCTGTAGCTACCATTTTAATGCTGTCTTCGTTTTTTTCCATGTATACGCCGTTCATAAAATAGCGGGTTTCATCATCTGAAACTGCAAAAACACTCTGCTGTACCATTTCCCTGAAATCTTTTATAGGCATTTCAAAGAAAGGCGAAGAAGAAACAGGTATTTCCGGAAATTTTTCAGAAGCCATGCTTTTAAGTTTATACTCAGGTTTCTTTTGGTTTGCAGGTTTTATTATAACAATGTTTTCTTTCTGTGAAAACTCAATTTCATCATAAGGAAAAGAACTTATTATTCCTAAAAATTTATCACCGTATACAGTAGTTGCTCCGTTTTCAATTACATTAACAGGAACTTCGGTTTTAAAATTAACTTTCATATCCTTTGCTTTAATAATCAAACTGTTATTGGAAGCTTCCAGATAAATATTTGATAATATTAAAATGGCGTTTTTTGAAGATATTATTTCCTGGGCTATGAAAATTTCCTTGAGAAGTACTTCTTTATTGCATGTAAACTTCATTTTATACAGCTCCTATTGTTTTAATATATATATAATAAAATAGTAACAATAATAAGCAGCCGGAAATGTGGAAAACTCAATCATTTCCATATGTGTTATACAGTTACATTTTCAATAAATTATGGAAAGTTATGCATTTTTTTACACAGTTTCCACAAGGCTTTTCTTTTCCACATAATAATAACATCTTTTTCAGTATTTTGCACTGTATTCCTTTATGGAACGTTTCAGGCTTTCCAGAGTTGAATCCAGCGCAGGATCTGTAAGAAGTTTGTTTTTTATTTTATCGATTGAGTGCATTACTGTAGTATGATCCCGGCCGCCGAATTCCTGCCCTAATTCGGTAGTTGAATAATCGGTTGTTTCGCGCCCCAAATACATGGCAATTTGACGGGCATAAACAATATTTTGAGTTCTTTTTTTGCCTTTTAAATCATTGGGAGTAAGAGAAAAATATTCCGAGACAACTCTTATAATGTTGTCCATGGAAAAATTTGCCTGTCTGGATGAGTTTAACGTGTCTTTAAGGCTTTTTTGGGCAAGCTGCATGGTGATTGGTTCTTTCATCAATTCTGCGTAAGCAATCAAGGTTCTAAAAGCCGCAATTAAATCACGGATATTTGAGGATATATTTTTACCTACAAAATCAATGACTTCATCGGAAATTTCCTTATTGTTGTTTTCCGCGGCTTTTTTGAGTATAGCGCAGCGTTCTTCGTATCTTGGAGGCTGTAAATCCGCCTTAATACCCTGATCAAAACGGGTAATTAACCTCTCGGAAAACTTTTTTAGTTCTGAAGGAGGACGATCGCTTGTAAATACCAGTTGTTTTTTTGCGTTTATGAGGGCGTTAAAAGTGTGAAAAAGTTCCTCCTGTACACCGGGTTTGTCCTGAAAAAACTGAATGTCGTCGATTAGCAGAACATCGGTAAAACGGAATTTGTTTTTAAAAGCATTCATTTTTCCCTGAGCGATGCCGTCAAGATATTCGTTCAGAAAATCTTCGGAAGTTACACAAATAACCTTATGATCGGAGTTTTCGTGTATATAATTGCCGATAGCTTGCATTAAATGGGTCTTTCCAAGCCCAACGCCTCCAAAAATCAGGAACGGATTGTAGGCTTTTCCCGGATTATTGCTTATTGCAACAGCGGCATTTACCGCAAACCCGTTATTTTCTCCCTTTACATATCTGTCAAATGTATAATCATCCAGCATTTGCGAATGTTTTTCTCTTTTTTTTCTGGTTTTTTCCGCTTCCGGGGTTGCAGTCTTGGAAGAATCTTCATTTTTTACCGAAGATGAAGGAGAAAAAGTCTCTCTTTTTTCTGGTTTTCCGGTTATTTCGTATTCAATGGCAATTTCAACGTTAGCAATGTTTTTTAATTTTGAACATATAACATTTTGATAGCGGGACATCACTTTGTCCCGGTGAAAAGTGGAGGGTAGTCCTATAACGAGGCTTTTTTCATTGGTTTTTTTGTCAAACCGAGCCCGCAGGTATTTCATGTCAGAAAACCAGCCGCTGAACTCCTCCTCCCCTAGGTCATTCCGCAGTTGGACTAAGGTCTCTTTCCAGAAGCCCTCATAATCCAAATCAGTCATTTTTTCCTTTTAAAATAATTATCAACACATTATCCACAAGGATAATACTTTTGGCAATACATTTAATAAAAATTCAATTTAAAAATTTTCAAATTTTTACTTAATGCATGAACAGTATATTTTCGCTAATTCCTTACCAGATAAGGAATTAGCGAAAACGCAAACTGTAGGTGCAAAGCCCCTCCCTTCCTTACTTCGTTTTTTATGAACCTACCAGAACATTTACAGACTTTATCCACAGGTTGTTCACATGAATGAAAAACCATCAAAAAAGGCCGTTAACCAGAAAAAGATTATTATCATACTTCAAAAATAGATTCAAGGGGTATTTTCATTTTTGCCAATCTTTACCCTCAGGCCTAAAATCTGTATACTATAAAAATGAACACAGAAAACAACTATTCTGCGCAAAATATCACTGTTTTAAAGGGCCTTGAAGCCGTCCGCAAGCGGCCCGGTATGTATATCGGGACAACAGGCATAGACGGCCTTCATCACCTTGTTTTTGAAGTAGTTGATAACTCTGTTGACGAAGCCATGCAGGGCTTTTGTACAAATATTCTTATAGTTCTGGAAGGCAATGATATTGTCCGCGTCGAAGACAACGGACGAGGCATTCCTGTAGATATTCACCCCACAGAGCAGGTCAGCGCCCTTGAACTTGTCATGACGCGCCTGCATGCCGGCGGCAAATTTGACAAAAAGTCATACAAGATTTCAGGCGGTCTTCACGGTGTTGGAGTTTCTGTTGTAAACGCTCTTTCGGAGTGGTGCGAAGCGTTTGTTCATTTTGACGGCAAAGTCTACACCCAGCGTTATAAAATTGGCATTGCGGAAGGTCCCGCCAAAGAAATTGCGGCAACCGGGCTTCCTTATTCATATTCGCCCGGCCGGCAGGGCACAGTAATCCGCTGGAAAGCCGACTCTTCGGTTTTTGAAACAACCACCCATAACTATGACGCTCTTTCCAACCGTTTGCGTGAGTTGGCATTTCTTAACAAAGGCCTGAAAATCACAATCCGTGACGAGCGGCTTTCAACGCCTAAAAGCCACGATTTTATGTTTGAAGGCGGGGTGAAAAGTTTTGTTGAGTATCTGAACGAAAACAAATCCGCGCTTTACAAGGAGCCGGTTTATATTGAAGGCTCACGCGAAGACGGCTCCGGCGGCAATGTCGGAATTGAATGTGCCATTCAGTACAACGACGGCTTTAACGAAATAATGTTCTCGTTTGTAAACGATAT
>JAIRUY010000121.1 GCA_031254175.1 Treponema sp. | reverse complement strand
CTTAAAAGCCAATTTCCAGCGCACTGCGGAAGGAAAAATCCTGGAATCAAAGGTTGATCACGGACGAGGTATTGTAGCGACTGTAATGGTAGAGAAAGGAACGCTTGTGGTAGGAGATTCTTTTGTCGCAGGGATTTGGCCGGGCAAGGTTCGTGCGATTTTTAATGACAAGGGAGAAAAAATCAACAAGGCAACTCCTTCAATGCCGGTTGAAGTTCTTGGGTTTGAAGGTATTCCGAATGCCGGAGACCCAATTCAGGTAGTGGATGATGAGAAGAAAGCGCGAGAGTTCTCTTCCAAGCGGCAGGAATTAAAGCGTTTTGAAGACGCAAAAACATTCAAAAAGATCACTATGGAAAATATCCATGATATGATCAGTGACGGCGCTATACAGGAACTGAAAGTTATTATTAAGGCCGACGTACAGGGGTCTGCCGAAGCGTTAAAATCGAGCCTTGAAAAGCTTTCCACAAAGGAAATCAGGCTTCATGTTATACAGGCGCTTCCGGGCCCTGTAAACGAAGGCGATGTGGATTTGGCGATTGCGTCTAACGCAATAATTATCAGCTTTAACGTAAGACCTCTTCCGAAAGCGAAGATGCTTGCGGAGCAGGAAAAGGTTGATATCAGAAAATACAATGTTATTTACAAGGCAGTTGAAGAAATTCATCAGGCAATGGAAGGAATGTTAAAGCCGGATACAAAAGAAGAAGTTGTCGCTTCTATTGAAGTACGGGATACATTCAAAGTGCCAAAAATCGGAACCATTGCAGGTTGTTATGTGCAAACCGGAACTGTCAAACGAAGCTGCACCATAAATGTTATAAGGGATCAAATTGTTATTCACTCAGGGAAAATTGCGTCTCTTAGACGCTTTAAGGATGATGCGCGCGAAGTTACTTTCGGATATGAGTGCGGTATCGGGCTTGAAGGCTTTGATGATATTAAAATCGGAGATCAGTTCGAAGCCATCGAAATTGTTCAAATTGCGCGGAAACTCAGCGCTTCTCTGTAAACCATGTCTCAATTCAGGACTGAACGGCTTGGGCAGATGATCCAGGAAAAGATCAGCTCTCTTATACTGGAAGGCAGAATAAAAGACAGAAGGGTCAGTTCGTTTCTTTCAATTACGAAAGTCAATGTGTCAGCCGATCTTTCTTTTGCTGATGTTTATGTTTCCGATATTCGCGGAAAAAATATTGACAAGGGAACGGAAGGTCTGCAAAGCGCCGCTGGTTTTATTCAGTCACAGCTTGGTTTAACCATGCACATAAGAAAAATACCAAAACTGCGCTTTCACGCCGACACAAGCATTGGAGACGGTTTTGACCTTATCAAGAAGATTGAAGAATTAACCGCAAATATACCACACAGCGGCACAGAAGACACAGAGAAAGAAGAAGAGTACGATTGAGATAAAAATAATCTTAATAACGCTGTGCCTCCATGTCAGGAAATAATGAAAAACGGAATAATATTATTAAACAAACCAGCCGGAATAACTTCATTTGATGCGTTACGCGATATAAAACGCACTCATGAAACAGGAAAAGTAGGTCATACAGGCACTTTGGATAAATTTGCATCCGGGCTGCTTGTGGTTCTTGTTGGAAGAGACCTTAAACTCAGTCAGTGGTTTTCTGCCTGCGATAAACAATACTCAGGCAGAATACATTTTGGCATTGAAACAGATACTCTTGATCCGGAAGGAAAAGTAACAGCAGAAGTGGAAATCCCGGAACGTGAAGAAGTAGAACAAGTCCTGAAAACTTTTACAGGCACCATTATGCAGACACCTCCCGCATTTTCGGCAATTCATGTTAATGGGAAACGCGCATCTGTTCTTGCCCGATCCGGAAACGTGCCGCAAATGAAGGAAAGAAAAGTAACTATTCACAAGCTTGAATTGCGAAGCTGGCAGCCTCCTTATGCGGAAATTTTTGTCCACTGTTCAAGCGGCACATACATTCGTTCCCTTGCCAGGGATATAGCGCTGGCTGCCGGAAGCAGGGCGCATTTATGTTCGCTGCTAAGAACACAGGTTGCGGGCTTCAGGCTTGAAGATGCCGGGGAGAGCAGTCTTTTGCGTCCGGTAGATAAAAGCGTTTTTGGCGCTCTTGGCATGCCCTGGTTTGAAATAGAACCTCTGCAAGCGCAGATGATAAAACACGGCAAGCCGCTTGACGGGATTTTGGACGCTTTAAGTCTTCAATTATTTCGCGCAGAAACGCGCGGACATGAAGAAGGAACAATAAAGACAGAAGAGAGCAGTGCAGCGGTTTTTTGCGGTGAAACACTAACCGCAATTGTCGAAAAGAAAAACGGCAGGTGGAATTACGGCTGTGTGCTAAATTAGGACAGACCCTTATTTTTTTGGTTTAAACGAAGACGGTTATTTAAGAGCTGTATGAGCATGAAACATTTGAAAATGATGTTTGTTGCTTAATTATTCATATGACTGCAATAAAAAATTGCGAAAGATATTTGACGTTACCCTTACTTATCAATAGTTGGTGAGGTCTATTGACTGTTATTCATAGCCTTGTGTCGGACATAAATTGTAATGCTTATGAACGCCCGTTGAAAGGGTAGCTCATCGGCTAATTCCTTGCAACGCAAAGAATTAGCTTAATATGAGGAGTGGAGGATTTGAACCTTCGAAGGCTGAGCCAACAGATTTACAGCACAAGCCTTATGCACCTTGCAACCCTATGAAAACGTACTTAGCCTTATTTAAGCATATTTTTTGAATAGTTTCAACAGTTTTTTTAATAAAAGTCTGTTTAGACTTACTTGAAGTTGTGTAGAGTGACCTTGCCATACTTTTTTATGTGCCAGTTTATA
>JAIRUY010000038.1 GCA_031254175.1 Treponema sp. | reverse complement strand
CAAAGGAATACTCTGCAGGTGTTGTTTTACATCCAATAAGGACGAATGACAAGAAAAAAACAAAAACTCCTGCGATTTTTACTATTGGTGATTTCATATATCCTCCACAAAGATTGTTGTTTGTATTCTTTACGAAATTTATTTTTTTGTCAATAGGGCGCAGGTCTGGAGACACAATATCAATTAAAGGTATAATGAAAATAACAAAAGGTATTATGGAAAAGAAAAAAAACTTAAAACCACATTCGTTAAAGGATATTTTTTCCGACCGTTTTACCGACACCTGGAAACTGCTCTCTGAAACATCCATGTTTTTAAGCAGAACTCACATTTTTGCGCATTATGAAGCGGAATTGCGTTCCTGGCGGCGGGATCTGGCAAACTGCGAAAAAAACGGAGACGAACATTTACGGATTCGCCAGGAAATAATTGAACTCCGCAAAACTCTGCGCCTGCAGGGATATGATTTAAGCCTGGCCTCTCAAAATTTGGTAATTGAAGGTTTTCGCAATGATATGTCTCTGAAAGAAGGATTCCGCCGTGTGGTGATTTTTTTCTGTGATGATATTGCTTACTGGCTGACCGGAGATGATAATCACATCACACTGGCGGAATTACTGGAACAGAAGTTGGATACCCATCATCGCAGGCTTTCCGGTATCCGTTCCAGACATTATCTGTGGTACACAAGAAGAGGAAATGATCTTGTCCTTTGCGGATCTGATTCAGAAACAAAAGAAGATTTTGAACGGCTCAAGGCAATGGCTGAGGCAAACAGTCTGACAATTTTGAGCCGGCTTAAAAATCTAAAATAAACCAACACTATTGAACAAAACAACAAATTCCGCTTATTCTCAGAAAGACAGGGGACAAAAATGACTGTGAAAAAACCAAAAAGCAAAGCAGTTGTTCACTTAAGCAGGGCGGAAAGAGCCCGCAGAAGGCTTCTTAGATCAGCCGGCAGGGACAGTGACACTTTGCTCATTCAATACGATAACAGCATCGCGGGTTACGACGAAGAAGATGTTGAGGAGATGCGCGAAGAACACGGCGTAAATGTAATTACCCGCCAGACAGAAGATTCGCTCTTTAAGCGTTTTGTCGGCGCATTCATAAATCCTTTCTCGGTAGTTTTAATCATACTTGCGGCGGTATCTCTTTTTACTGATGTCATCTGGACAGCGCCGGGAGCCTCTGATTTTACGGCAATAACCATCATTATGACGATGGTACTGGCTTCAGGAATGATACGTTTTATTCAGGAACTGCGCAGCGACAACGCGGCAAAACATCTTTCAGAAATGGTAGAAACAACTGTCGCCGTGGCAAGAAAGTTCCATGACAAAGATTCAGGCGATACGATTTCCGAAAAAAAAGAAATCCCAATGGATGAAATTGTTGTAGGCGATGTCATCCACCTTGCGGCAGGAGACATGGTTCCTGCGGACGTACGCATCCTTTCCGCAAAAGACCTGTTCGTAAGCCAGTCCGCGCTGACCGGTGAAAGCGAACCCGTAGAAAAATTTGCCCGCGCGGAAAAAAGCATTACCCGCAATCCTCTGGAATTAAACAATCTCAGCTTTATGGGAACAAACGTAATCTCCGGATCGGCAACGGCTCTTGTTATAACAGTCGGCGATGATACAATTCTTGGCTCAATTGCGCAGCAGCTTCAGACAAAAGCGCCGCCGACCAGTTTTGAAAAGGGAGTAAACTCGGTTTCCTGGGTTTTGATCCGTTTTATGCTGATCATGGTCCCTGTTGTACTTTTGGTCAATGGATTTACAAAAGGAAACTGGTTTGAAGCCCTGCTCTTTGCCCTGTCTGTGGCAGTCGGTTTGACGCCGGAAATGCTCCCGATGATTGTCTCCGCCAATCTTGCAAAAGGCGCAGTGTCCATGTCCAGGAAACGTGTCATCGTAAAAAGTCTTAATTCAATTCAAAATTTCGGAGCAATGGACATACTTTGCACCGACAAAACAGGAACCATCACACAGGACAAGGTTATTCTTGAACTGCACCTTGATATTCACGGCAATGATAACATTGACGTTTTACGTTATGCCTTTCTTAACAGTTATTATCAAACCGGTTTGAAAAATCTTATGGATATTTCAATCATAAACTTTGCCCGTGAGGCAAAACTGACAAACCTGTGGATAGATTACAAAAAGATTGATGAAATCCCGTTCGATTTTAACCGCCGCCGCATGAGTGTTGCAATGGAAAAGCCGGACGGAAAGGTTGATCTTATCACCAAAGGCGCAATTGAAGAGATGCTGTCTATTTCTTCAATGGCTGATTACAACAACGCAATAAAGCCGATAACTGATGAAATTCGCGGGGAGATTCTTGACGCATGCGCCAAACTCAACAACAAAGGAATGAGGGTGCTTGGGCTTGCAAGGAAATCTGTCGATATTCCCGAAAGCGCGCTTTCCGCCGCTGACGAGAATGAAATGATCTTCATGGGTTATCTAGCATTTCTTGATCCGCCCAAGGAAAGCGCCGAAGCGGCAATTAAGGCACTGGGCGAATACGGCGTAAAGGTAAAAGTTTTAACAGGCGACAATGACGGCGTTACGAGAACAGTGTGCCGCTCCGTAGGAATAGACGCAAAGCGCATACTGCTGGGCAGCGAAGTAGAAGAAATGAGCGAAGAGCAGCTAAAAAAAGCCGTTGATGACACTGATGTCTTTGCGAAACTTTCGCCAAGCCAGAAAGCCCGTATTGTAACCGCCCTGCGTGAAGACGGGCACACTGTCGGGTTTATGGGGGACGGCATAAATGACGCCGCTGCAATGAGAGCGGCAGATGTCGGCATTTCAGTTGATACCGCGGTAGACATCGCAAAAGAATCGGCTAATATCATTTTGCTTGAAAAAGATCTTATGGTGCTTGAAGAAGGTTTAATCGAAGGCAGAAAAATTTACGCGAACATAATTAAGTATATTAAATTGACGGCAAGTTCCAACTTTGGAAATATGCTTTCAGTACTGGCGGCTTCGGCTTTCCTTCCCTTCCTTCCCATGCTGCCAATTCAAATCCTTGTTTTAAATCTTATCTACGATATTTCCTGTATTGCCATTCCATGGGACAATGTTGATCAGAATTTCCTTCGCAAGCCGCGCAAATGGGACGCTTCGTCTATCAGCAGATTCATGTTATGGCTGGGACCTGTAAGTTCAATCTTTGACATTGCAACCTACTGCCTGCTTTTTTTTATTATCTGTCCGCAAATTGCAGGCGGCCATTTTGCCGCTCTTGACGGCAGCGCACGAATTACATTTATCATGCTTTTCCACACAGGCTGGTTTGTTCAATCGCTGTGGTCGCAGACTTTGGTTATTCACATGATCCGTACGCCAAAGATTCCGTTTATTCAAAGCAGGGCATCGACTCAGGTTACTTTGCTTACTACTTTGGGAATTGCTGTCGGAACAATAATTCCGTTTACATGGCTTGGCTCCCAGTTGAATATGACACATCTGCCGTTATTCTACTTCCCGTGGCTTATTGGCATCATCCTCGCATACATGGCATTGATAACGGTAATGAAAAAAGTTTTTGTTTGGAAGTACGGAGAATTGTTGTAGCAGTACTGCGCAAAGGCCGTAGCGCAGCGACGTGCTGTCTGGCGCATAGCCTGTAAGACGGCTGGCGGCTGTGGCCGTTACTTACGCACGCTTTGGCGTGGCGGTCTTCGAATCCACACCGATGCCGCTACCCAGCCTTTTCGCAGCCGGTCGCAAGATTTTTTTCCAAGCGAACAGTGCGGAGTTTTACTGGCAAAATAGTTTTAAATGGGGTAAAAATGCTTTGGAATTAGGTAAATGTGTTTTGCATTTAGGCAAATCAGGCCCATGGGGTCCTGTCTACCTCTGCTGTCATAAATATCCGCCTTGAAATAAGTCTATCGGCCTTTGCGCATTTAGGTGAACAGCGGCATCGGTGTGGAGTCTTTAACGCTATCGCGTTAAAGACTC
>JAIRUY010000030.1 GCA_031254175.1 Treponema sp. | reverse complement strand
TAGTCCCTCTAAATCCTCAATAATTTCTTTTGCGTTCAGGGCGGCAGATTCCAGACCAGAGTTTTCGTTTGCCTTTGCAATAACGTCAATTGCAGGCAGCAGTTTTCCTCTCTCCTCCAATTTATTTAAAAGGCATTTCAATTCATTAAAACGCATGAAATCATATTTATCACCTTTTGTATCTGCTATTCTGGGCAGAGCCAAAACAATATGGGGTGCAAGATTAATAAATTCCAATAACCAATCAAAATACTCTTTTATGGTCAGATTAAGGTTATCTTCCGCTACCTTGCGGATATCAAAATCACCCTGTCTAATGAGGGTGATGAGGTCGAATTGTTTGTATTTGTTATCCGTAAGACACCTCTTTTATAATTTTTTTCTCCAGTAAAGATTTCTATTACTGATTATATGGGCATATTACCTTTTTTGCAAGTTTTAATAGGCATAAGGGCACTGTTAAAACTTCTCCCAAAATAATATCAGGACGCTCAATGAAAAAGAGACAGGCTCTTAGTGTGCTCTCAGTTCTTTTTTTACTTCTTCCAGCCGTTTTGAAAGATTGGCTATTGTCCGCTCAAGACGCAGTTTTTCTTTTTCAAGTTTCACTTTAGGTTCTTCGTCTTCCCTGTCCTTGCCGCGAACAGCCACTTTTACCGTGTCGGGACTTTTCCCCTTGATAAACGCTTTCTCGGCGGCTTTGCGTTCATCGCTGTCACGGATACCGGCAAGAAAGCGCATATTGTCCGCACCTACTTCGGGTGCAATGTCGTACTCAAACATCCTTATTGCCGTATTGGCAGCCGCTCTTGGAATTCGCAGCATTCTGTCAACATAATCTTCAAAACGCACTCCAATGCCGGTGCACAAATCATGCGCCTTCAGCAAAAGTTTGCCCATTTCTTTTACAAGAGCGCCGTTGTTTGCCAAATATTTAACGCGGATAACATCAGTCAGCTTTAAAAGTTCCGGAGAGACGGAAAATACATCATTGTAAATTTTTTTGCTTTCGGCTTTTTCAAGCAGGGCGTGGAAAATTGCCCAAAACTCGGAATTATGCGCGCGCGAAGAGAGATTGCCTCCGCGGGAACAGGCATGCAAATGATGGGCGTATTCATGAATTGCCGTATAAAGCAAAAGGTTCCTGCCTGCGTCGTCCTGTTTGAAATTCCTGTTATGAATTATTATTTCCCTGCTTTGCACTTTGTAAAGACCGTTTACCTTTTTACTTTTTTTTCCTGAAAATACAAGAGAAAACTCAAGCGGCGCGTCTTCAATTTTTAACAATTTTTCTTTTATATTGTCCTGATTCATCCTGCCTCTCCTGAAATTTTTTCCATTGCAAGCGCCGCCGCCGCTACACAGGCGGTTTCTGTACGCAGAGGGCGCTCTCCCATAGACATCCGCAAAAAACCCGAGTGTTCAAACAAATCCCTTTCCCGGTCTGACCAGCCTCTCTCCGGGCCAATCGCTATCACCAAAGGCCGGCTCGTCACAGAAACATGAAATAAAGAACCTTCAGGCCGCACATTATCCATAACAAGAAGCATGGGCACGCGCTTGCTGCCTGTTTTCTCCCACGGCCTTTCTTCCAGCCATTTTTCAAGACGCCCATATTCTTTTAAATCCGGTATCCTTGTATCCCGTGCCTGAACCGCTCCTTCAACGAGAGAGGCCTGTGCGCCTCCGTCAACGAGCAGTTTTGTATCACGGTAACTTTTTTCCCCAAGGTCGCTCCCGATTATGTCAATGGCGTAAACGCCGATGTTCGACAAATCCCTGAAAATACGGCGCATCTGTATCGGGCGGACAAAAGCAACTGCCATCCTGAGCCGCATTTTCTCGGGAGGCGGCTCTGCCGCATGTACAGTAACAAATATTGAGCCGTCAAAATTGATCTTTTCAATTTTGCCCGTACCGCGCATACCGCCTAAAATCCCCGCTTCAAAAGTATCGCCGCATTTTTTATGCAAAACTTTTAAAAGATGAATTGTCCGCTCGTCCCTTCTTGGAAGATTGTGACCAAGCTCATGTTCTTCAAACAAAATTATATTCACCGTTTAATTATATCAAATTTACGGAATATTGACAAAAGGTAAAAAGTGATATATTGATTTATAATATATGCCTGGAAAAAAATATTTACTGATTGTTATCATATTATTTTTTATGTTTTCCTGTGCGACAAAAAGCAAAGCTTTCAGGGAAATTGATACCGCCGTTGAACAGGCGGATTATGAGGCTGCAATTCAGGAAATAAACAGGGGGCAGGACGGTAATTTTAGAGTTTATTCTTCCAACAACGCCATATCGTTGTACCTCGACAAGGGGCTCCTTGAACATTACGCGGGAAATTATCAAAGTTCTTCCGCAGACCTGCAGAGAGCTGAAAGGTTAATCGAAGAAGCTTATACAAAAAGTATCACGCAAAACTTTTTATCATATATCGCAAATGACAATACAAAAGATTACCCCGGCGAAGATTTTGAGGATATCTATATTAATGTTTTTAACGCGCTGAACTATTATCACAGAGGCAGCATTGAAGGCGCGCTGGTGGAAATCCGCAAATTAAGCATGTCAAGCGGAAAGCTGGATATGCTGGCGCGAAAGTATGAATATAAAGACCCCAATACCGGCGCTTCATTGAATGAAATGCTGGAAAAAGAAACAGGCTACGGCGGTTTGCCGCCGACAAAGTCGGTAAATTTTTCCAATTCAGCGCTTGCGCGTTACCTTGGAGCATTATTCTTTTTATCTTCTGGAAATACCGATTCCGCACGGATAGAATTTGATCAGGTTTACAGGGCATTCAGAACCAATGATAATATTTACCGGCACTCTGTTCCGCAGGCCGTTGAAGCGGCGCGTAATGTTCCAAGGGACAAGGCGAGACTTAACATTATCAGCTTTACCGGCTTATCTCCGATAAAACGGGAAAGAAGTTCTGTTATTCCCCTCCCGTTCCGTCATCCAATACTGAGAATTGCCCATTTTAAGCTTCCTGCATTGGAAAGAAGGCCAAGCATAATAACAAGGATAGAGGTTATTGTTAACGGAACAAACAGATTTAACCTTGAACTGCTTGAAGATATGAGCGCAGTTGTCGAAGAAACATTTAACGCCCGTTATTCAAATATCCTGCAGAAAGCATTTATCCGCACAATTATAAAATATGCCGCGGCCCAGATTGTGATATCAGAAACAGAAAGAAGGCAGGGAGAAGGAGCAGCAACCATAGCCGCAATAGCGGCCAGAGCCAGTCTTGAATTATCAGAAAGCGCCGACACAAGAATGTCACGTTTTCTGCCCGGGAAGGCATATATAGGCGGAATCAATCTTGATCCCGGAACTTATTCTGTTATAATAAATTATTATCAGAACAATGACATAATTAACAGTACAGAATATAAAGATGTTATTGTAAATCCAAACAGGCTGAATTTATTGGAGTCTGTAAATTTGAAATAGGAGAGTATTAAATGAAGAAAGTGATTATTTTATTGGGAGCTGTTTTATTGCTGTTTTCCGCGTGCAAATCAACTACCGTCAAAAGAATTGACGCGGACAGACAAACTGATTTGAGCGGTTACTGGAACGACACGGATGTAAAAATTGTCTGTGACTCGCTGATTGACGATTG
>JAIRUY010000124.1 GCA_031254175.1 Treponema sp. | reverse complement strand
CTCCGGTTGTATATTTTTGCTCCGGAACAAACTGCCGGTTTTGTATACCATTTTTCCTTATATCTCCCTGATAACCGGAATTCATTTTTTGAAGGAATAATCCATGGAGCAGAACTGGCAGCAGCGGAATTGGATTCTGTGATTTCAATTCATTCCATTGATCCGGCAAAGAACGAACTTGAATTTGCCGCTTTTACCGGAGCAGACGGAGTAATTGTATGTCCTTATCTGGATAACGCTTTAGCCCAGCGTCTATTGGAAAAACTTAGTTCAAGGCAGCTTCCGACAGTGCTAATCAACTACAATGTGCCCAGCGATCGGCCATGGCCTTTTGTTGGCGTTAATAACTATGATTTAGGCCGGCGGATTGGTCTTGTGCTGCCGGAGTCCCCTGAGAAAATACGTGTGGCAGTGGTATACAGCAGCAAAGCCCCGGGGATTTTCAGGGAGCGGGAACTGATGGAGATGGGCATATCTGCATCTTTGGGAGAGCGGCTTTCAGGTCCGATTGTGAGATACAGAACAAACCTCAATCCTCTGGATGCAGAGGCTCTCCTTGTCAGTATTTTTCGCGATTCCAACATTCGTTTTGGAGAAACCTTTTTCAGCCCTTCTGTTAACACAATTGTTTTTACCGATCCTGAAGATACTGTTGCCGCAGCCCAAACTCTGGTAGATCTTAACTTAGTCGGGCAAATTCAAATTGTCGGTTTTGGCGATGATCCCGGAGTATTGGAAAACCTGCGAAAAGGAATCGTCAGCGCGTCGATGGTTATCAATGCAGAACGGATAGGCTATGAAGCTGTTCATTCACTGGCTGCTCTTATTACTGAAGGTTTTACTTCCGCGTCAGTTGATACGGGAATAGAAGTTATTACCGGCAGCGGACAATGAAAATCATGAAAAAATTTTACCGGTCTTTTAGAGCGCAGATATTTTTGAGTATTTTTGGGACGTTATTTCTGCTTGTGCTCTGTACAGCTTATATTTTGTTCAGTAACAGTAATATCCAGGAGCTTTCTGAGCGGAGCTTTGAACAGGAGCGTTTTCTGATGTCGGTACAGGAAGACATGGCTGTTTATGAAGAATATCTAAAGGAATTTCTTTCTACCCGGTCTTCCAACGCTTTGGCGCAAATTCTTATCGACACTCAGTTGCTGCGGAAGAAGATTCCTGCTTACCAGCGGATTAGGGGGAATTCTTCAGATATGAAGCAGCGGGGACTGTATCCCCTTATTTTTCATTATCTTGATCTCGGAGAGGAGGCTGTAGAAGAAAAACGAGGCCGGAATATTTCCGCCTATACAGCTATTTACGAAGAAATGGCGGCGCTTAAGGAATACATATACAGGGAAATTGATGTCATCAGCACCAGCCGTTTCAGGTCTCAGCTGGATGCCTATGAGCGCTTTTTGGCAGAAACAGGAAGTATTCAGTTGTGGAATTTTATATTTGTAATTTCCGTATCGGCCTTTTCCATGCTGATTTTGTTTTATTCTCTCAACCGTTTTACCGATCCGCTGTTCAAACTTTCTGTCATGACAAAAGAACTTTCTAAAGGGAACTTTGATATCCCCGACATGGAGACCGGAAGGGGATCTATTGATGAGCTTGATCGGGTTATTGAAGCTTTTAATCACATGAAGACCGAAATCAGTAATTATATAGAAGAAATCCGCCGGCAGGAAGTTTTAAAACAGGAATATATGAATGAAAAGATGCGGAATATGAAAATGGAAGGGCTGGTTCGGCACATGGAAATCTACGCACTTCAGGCTCAGATGAATCCTCATTTTCTTTTTAATACAATTAATACCGGCATGCAGCTTGCCATTGTGGAGAAAGCGGAAAGGACAGGTGAATACATGGATTACATGGCACGGCTTTTCAGACACATTATCAGAAACAAGGAAATAATTGTGCCTTTCCGCCATGAGATAACAGGGCTTGAATACTACTTTTATTTATTGCGTGTCCGTTTTCCGCGCAATTTAAACCTGACAATAAGATGTACAGAAGAGGCGCTTGATACCAAAGTTCCGGTTTCAATTTTGCAGCCGCTTGTTGAAAATTGTATTATACATGCCTTTAAAAATGCAGATGAAGACTTTCTCCGGAGCATTGATATCAAAGCCGAACAGCAAGACAGGTATTTAATAATTGTGGTGTCAGATAACGGAAAGGGCATGAGTCAAGAAACGGCGAAAACTTTACTCCGCCGCCAACCCATGAGCGAGTCCCCGGTATCCAGAGTGATGGGTCTGAAAAACGTAATTCAACGGCTGTACTTTTTTTACCCTGATGATCAAAATGTAATTGATATAGAAACAGATACAGACGGAACGGCTGTTATTATCCGCGTTGATACGCAGAGGGAACCATGTATAGTGTTTTAATTGTTGACGATGAAGAACCTGTTCTGGAAAGTTATGAATACATGCTGAACACTTTCTCTGACGGTGAAGAAAAAAAACCTCCCTTTACTCTGGCCGGAAAAGCCCGTACAGGTTTCGAAGCCCTAAGGCTGATCCATGAGACAAAGCCGGATCTGGTTTTTATGGACATCAACATTCCCGGCATGGACGGTCTTGCGGTACTGGAAGATGTTTGTAAGAAATACCCGCGTATGGTCTGCGTCCTTTCAACTGCCTATGAACGGTTTGATCTGGTCCGGCGGGCTATGCCTCTGAGAGTCTTTGCCTATCTGGTAAAACCAGTTTCAAAAAACATATTCTTTTCCACGCTTGAAAATGCCCTTGTTAAGTTATATTCCATGCAGCCGGAAAATTCCGAATATAACGATCCTCGTCTCGTCCTGCTCCGCAGGGATATCTGGACAGCTATGGATGAACGGCGCTGGTCATGGTACCGGGAAACATTGGCTTTGCCGTCGGATCATGGTTTTGTGATGTTTGTGGAAATGGAAAAAGATATAGAAATCTGGGGAGCCCGTATCGCGGAACAGATTTCCTTTAAAAACCATTGCACCTTTGATGTATTGCTGAACCGCGCCATATTTCTTATCTCTGAAGATTTAAACCCGGAGCTGTTCAGGAAAAAAAATATAAAGCTTCTGGAAAAACCGCCTGATAATATTACAATGTACTTCGGGATTGGAGGATGTTACCGGGGCACTGAACTGTATCGTTCATGC
>JAIRUY010000090.1 GCA_031254175.1 Treponema sp. | reverse complement strand
CTGCGCGCCTGTTCTCCCGGCGCAATCTGTATGCGGATAAGGTGCATTCGGCCTGCAATTTCCTGTCTTATGTCTTCTATCATGGTTTCAAAAATCCTGTAGCCTTCCACCTTGTATTCCGTAAGAGGATTTTTTTGCGCATAATGACGAAGGTACACAGCTTCGCGCAGAGACTCCATGTTTTCAAGATGATCCAGCCATTTTCGATCCACCGCATGAAGATAATAATCACGGATAATCATGTTCAAATATGAAGAGCCGATAAGCGATTCTTTGTCATTTAAATCTTTTTCCAGATCGGCAATAATGCGTTTTTCCAGCAGTTCAGAACCTTTTGCCCCCGCGTTTTGATCAATCGCCAGATTATAGCCGAATTTGGTTCTGAGCTGCTCTGCCAGTTCCTTGAGAGCCAAAGCCGCATCCTGCCTTCCTGCGGCATTGTATTCGTCAATCAAGTCGCCGGCCATGGCGGCTGTGGAATCGTTAACCCGTTTTTTCAGATCCTCGTCAGAAAGTATCGCGTCACGCTGGTCGTAAATATATTTACGCTGTGAATTTAACACATCGTCATATTCAAGAAGGTGCTTGCGGATTTCAAAGTTTCTCTCTTCTACCTTTTTCTGCGCATTTTCAATGCTTTTACTCAGCATGGGGTGATAAATCGGCTCTCCGCCTTCCATGCCAATTCTTGACATAAGATTTTTCATTCTTTCGCCGCCGAAAAGGCGCATTAGTTCGTCATCCATGGATATAAAGAACTTGGATCTTCCGGGATCTCCCTGCCGGCCGGAACGTCCGCGGAGCTGATTGTCAATGCGGCGGCTTTCGTGGCGCTCGGTGCCGATTACATAAAGCCCTCCGAGTGATTTGACTTCTTCATAGTCCTTTTTCCACTTTTCATATTCTTCCTGATAAATTGCGGCAAACTGTTCCGGCGCGGCGTTTGTCCCTGCCCGCCTTCTCGCGCGGTGATCGGGATTTCCGCCAAGCTTGATGTCGGTGCCGCGCCCTGCCATGTTAGTCGCAATCGTGACGGCTCCTTTTGCGCCGGCTTCGGAGATAATCAGCGCTTCGCGCGCATGGTTTTTTGCGTTTAACACTTCGTGCTTTACGCCGCGCCGTGAAAGAAGCGAGGAAATTCTTTCTGATTTTTCAATTGATACGGTTCCGACAAGCATCGGCTGGCCTTTTTTATTGGCTTCGGCAATTTCATCGCAAAGAGCCTTGTACTTGTCAGCCTCGTTCAGATAGACAACATCATTTTCGTCCAGACGCGCAACAGGCAGGTTTGTCGGAATAACAACTACATAAAGATTATAAATCTTGCTGAACTCAACAGCTTCCGTATCGGCAGTTCCTGTCATTCCCGATATTTTTTTATACAAACGAAAATAATTCTGAAAAGTGATAGTCGCAAGAGTTCTGTTGCGCTGGGCGATTTTTATCCTTTCCTTGGCTTCTATTGCCTGATGAAGCCCGTCTGAATAACGCCTGCCGTGAAGTATACGCCCTGTAAACTCATCGACAATCTGCACCTGTCCGTCATCTACAACATAGTCAACATCAATATGAAACAACAGATGGGCTTTTAACGCCTGCGTAAAATAATGTATATATTCAAAATTTTCTTCGTCTACAATCGCGCCCTGTATAAGATTTCGTTTTTTAAGAATTTCCTCAATGTTGGCAAGTCCCTGATTTGAAAAAGAAATGTTTTTGTTTTTTTCATTTATCTTGTAGTCTCCGATTACTTCTTCACCCTGGGTTTCATCGGGATATTCGCCGTTTTCTTTTTTTTCGATTTCTTTCAGGCTGCCCAGAAGTTTATCAACTTCCGCGTATTTAAAAGTGTCGTCTTCCGCCGCTCCGGAAAAAATCAGCGGAGTACGCGCTTCGTCAATCAGAATAGAATCAATTTCGTCTACAATACAAAAATTGTGTCCGCGCTGAACGCGGTTTTCCAGACTGCGGTGCATATTATCGCGAAGGTAATCAAAACCGAACTCATTGTTGGTGCCGTAAGTGATGTCGCAGGAATAGTTTTCCTTGCGCCGCTCATTGTCCATATCGGAAAGAATCGTTCCGACAGTCAGCCCAAGGTAACTGAAAATGGGTCTCATCCACTCGGCATCGCGGCTTGCAAGATAATCGTTTACGGTAACAACATGGATGCCCTTTCCGGGAATCGCGTTCAGATAGGCGGCGGCTACAGACATCAAGGTCTTACCTTCGCCGGTTTTCATTTCTACGATTTTACCCTGATGCAGAACAATTGAACCAAGCACCTGTACATCATAAGGACGCTCGCCAAGGTTTCGCCGTGCCGCTTCCCTTGCCAGAGCAAAGGCTTCCGGCAGAATACTGTCCAGACTTTCGCCTTTTTGATAACGTTCACGGAATTCGGCTGTCCTTTTTGGATATTCTTCCGCAGGAAGAGAGGCAGCCCAGACTTCTTTTTCGTTTACGGCATGCAATACCGGCAAAAGAGCCTTTAAATCCCGTTCATGCTGGGAGCCGAACAGCGCCTTGATAAATTTGTCAAACATGAACTAAATATAGCGAAAATTCCGGCAATGGGCAACGGCATACATATGCCGCTTTACATATCAGAAGAAAACTGCTACAATTACTTATCAAACACAGGAGGAAAAAATGTCTGATATAAACAAATTAGGGGTTATAGAAACAATTAAGGATGGGTTTTTTATTGGGGTAAAAAACATTGGTCCAATTCTGGTAAATGTTATCCTTTTTATTGCAACCTGCTGGATTCCTTATCTCAATGTCGGGACAGTAATCGGCTTATCAACCGGAGTTATTACAAAAGCCAGCAGGGGAGAACCTATTCCCATGACCGAGATTTTTGATCCAAAATACCGGAAATTTATGGGTGAGTTTTTTCTTACTGCCGGTCTCATGAGTGTGGGTATATCTGTCGGAATGGTGTTATTTGTTATTCCCGGCTTTGTAATCGCTCTCGCCTGGAGTCTGGCTCTTCTGTTGGTCGTAGACAAGGGAAAAAATCCTACAGAAGCGATTAGCTTAAGCAACAATCTTACATACGGCAATAAATGGCGGATGTTTGCTGTTATTTTCCTTCCTATGTTAGTTTTTTGTATAATTATTGCAATTTTAGTTAATATTCCCGTAGTTGGGTGGCTTTTTGTGGTAATCCTTTACCTTTTCATGATTTTTGTTATGATCGGTATAGAGGCCAGTATTTATAAAAAGCTTGCTTCCGGCGTCTAACCAATACCTTTTATAGTAAAAAAAAGGCTGTCCATAGGAGTAAATTCCCTGCGGACAGTGGACTTGTTCGACAACCCGGTTGGTTGTCGAACAAGTCTTACAAAATGCTACGCATTTTGCTGTTTTAGCGGAAGTTGTTCAGAAACTTCAGTTTCTGAACAACTCTAATCATTTTTTCTTTAATTCGTTAAAACTTTATAAAAATTAAGCTATAGAAAAAAATACCATTCCGTGATATAATGAAGGCATGAAACGAATTTATATATCCATTATTTTATTCTTTTTCGGAATGACTGCCTTTACACAGGACATGTCAAATTATACAAGTGAATTCAGAAGGGTTGAGGGGACTTTTGTCGAGCGGCTTTTACTGCTGGAAGTAATTCGCGACGCGGGAATGACCGGGATAGGAGAATTCTACCACGATGCCCTGAAATACCTTCTTCAGACAGCGCCGAATATCACAAACAGAGAGGAGCAGGACGCTGCGGAAAAATCCACGGTAATATTATGTCAGGGACTTGGCGCAGAAAGGGTAACAGCCGCCGCTCAGGATCTTTGGCTGACAGTTGTTCTTTTTGATGTTGCCAAAGACACAGTAAACGAAGGAAACGCGATGCAGGCTGCCCTGATTGCTTTAGGACAAGTCGGCGGTACGGATTTTATTCCGCACATAGTACAGCGGCTTACAGAATATAATTCTCAAACATTCAGAAACGCGGAAACCAGGCGCAGAATGCAAATGGCAGTAATCGGATGCATAAACGCCCTGGAAGTTTTTCAGGATGTTTCGGGATACAGGCCGGTGTTTTTTGTCGCATACGGCGCTTATGACACCAGCGTAAAACAAATAGCCCTTAATGCCCTGCCGAATATTGTCAATGATCCGGCGGATGTAATAATCGAACTTATCCAGAATCCTTCGCTTGCTCCGGACATTAAACTGGTGGCATGGAATGAAATGCTCAGAAGCAAAGCGCCGAATTCTTCAAAAGCAAGAGTAGCGGCAGTAGCCCTTGAAACAGGCTGGACATACTCCACTACAAATCAGGCAATGCGGACAAGACTCAGCGACATGAGAAAAAGCGCCATTGATATTATACGCCAGTACGGAGTTGCCGACGATTCAGTTTATGCAAATCTGGAGAGATCATATAACACTAACTTTATAAACAATACCCCTGACTTTGATGAAATAATGCTTACAATGAATGCTCTGGCGGCAATAAGGTCAGATGAAGCGGTAGAGATTCTGCACAAGATTCTGCAGGAACTCAACCTAAGAAGGCACAGCGGCCCATGGGGTGATAAAGAAAGACTGATTTTTCAATGGGCTGTTTCCTGTATCTCCGTTACCGAAACAAAAAATCCGTATATAAGACTTCTGCTTACCACCATAACGCGCGCAGATTCCTATACTCCGTTCGAACAGAGCCTTGCACGAGATGCTTTGAGAGCGCTTGGTAATTAAGAGCAGCTAACAATAATGAGTCTCAAAAAACTGGGCGGCGTATATGCGCCGCACTTCAAAAACACAGCCTCTTTTACGCCCGAAGCAATACCGGTACCTGCGGAAGTAAGGCTGCCTATGTCCATGCATGAAGGCGTTCCCGCAAATCCGGTTGTAAGTATCGGCGATTATGTTAAAGTTGGACAGGTAATTGGCGAGGCTGCGGGAACAGTTTCTTCACCTGTGCATGCCAGCGTGTCCGGCAAAATAAAAAGCATTGACCGCCTTGACGGCCTCACCGGAAAAAAAGCCGTTTCTGTCACAATTACTTCGGACGGCAGCCAGACATTTTATGAAGGTCTCTCTCCTGTAAATGTAACAAACCTGACGGAATTCCTGGACGCTGTAAAAAACTCAGGCGTTGTCGGACTTGGAGGCGCGGGATATCCTACTGCAGCCAAGCTGACGCTCAAAGAGACTGTCAAACTTGACTACATCCTGATAAACGGCGCGGAATGTGAACCTTATATAACTTCCGACACAAGAACAATGTTAGACGACGCCGGGTATGTATGGGAAGGCATACTCCTTATGAAAGAGTACCTGAAACCCAAAAACATCGTTATATGCATTGAAAAAAACAAACCGGGTCCCATCAAAAAAATGAGAGAACTTTGCGCAGGCACGGAAGGCGTTAGAGTTCATGTGCTTCCGTCCCTGTATCCGCAGGGTGAAAGAAAAGTCCTTGTTTATAACGTCACAGGACGGATAGTGCCGGAGGGAGCGCGTCTTCCCGATGTTGGGTGCGTTGTCATAAATTGTACAACAGTCGCTACCTTCGCCAAATATATTAAAACCGGCATTCCTCTTGTTTCAAAGTGCGTAACTGTAGACGGCTCTGCTGTGAAACAGCCGAAAAATGTCATCGCGCCGATAGGAACTCAGGTTCGTTATTTATTTGAATATTGCGGCGGATTAAAAGAAGATGTGAAGAAGATTATTCTTGGCGGCGCAATGATGGGATCTGCCATCCCGAATCTGGATGTTCCCATTGTTAAAGTCACAAACGCCGTTCTTGCTTTTTCTGCAAAAGACGCAGAGCCGCCGGCGGCAGAGGCATGCATAAAATGCGGGAGATGTGTTTCAAGGTGTCCCATGAGCCTTATGCCTCCCTATATAGAGAATGCGTTTGAACTCAAGAAACCTGAACTGCTGAAAAAATACAAGGTTAATATGT
Organism: Treponema sp.; assembly: GCA_031254175.1. Lineage (GTDB taxonomy): Bacteria > Spirochaetota > Spirochaetia > Treponematales > Breznakiellaceae > WQXQ01. The sequence continues at coordinate 956 of JAIRUY010000090.1, read as the reverse complement.
GCGCCGAATGTGCGTGCTGCGCGTTTACATGCCCTGCGAAAAGGCCGCTTGTGCAGGTTATGACGCTGTCAAAGAAAATGCTGCGTGAGTACAGGGAGGCAAAAAATTGAATAACATGATTGTGTCGTATGCACCTCACATAAATTACAAGGCAACTACAAGCCGCATCATGCTTGATGTGATAATCGCGCTTTGCCCCGCCTTTATTGTTTCAGTCTGGATATTCGGTTCACGCGCCGCTCTTGTCACAGGCCTCTGCATTGCATCCTGTGTTTTCTTTGAATGGACTTTCCAGAAATTACTGAAAAAAAAAAGCACCGTAACTGATCTGTCAGCGGCGCTGACAGGAATGCTGCTCGCTTTTAACCTGCCTGTAACAATTCCTCTTTGGCAGGCTGTTTTTGGCTGCCTTGTGGCAATCGTTCTTGTTAAACAGCTTTTCGGCGGAATAGGAAAAAATTTTGCAAACCCCGCGATAACAGCCCGCGTAGTTATGTTTCTCGCTTTTTCTACAACAATGACAACATGGGCGGTTCCGTTTAAAATGGCTCCGTTATTTATACCTTCTGATTTTAACTTGGACACTATTACAGGCGCCACGCCTCTGATGCTTCTGGGAAGAGGAGAGGCGCTGCCCGGATTGTGGGACATGTTTCTCGGCAGGCACGGCGGATGTATAGGCGAAACAAGCGAGCTTGCCCTGCTTTTGGGCGGTTTATATCTTGTAATCCGCGGCGTTATAAAATGGTATGTTCCGTTTTCATACATTGCCGTTGTTTTTATTCTGACGGCAGCGCTCGGCGCGGATCCTCTTTTCCATATACTTTCCGGCGGCCTGTTTTTGGGCGCAATATTTATGGCAACAGATTATGTTACAACTCCGCTGACAAATTCAGGGCGCGTTATATTTGGCATAGGCGCAGGTCTGCTTACGGTTCTAATCCGGCTTTACGGAA
>JAIRUY010000029.1 GCA_031254175.1 Treponema sp. | reverse complement strand
TTGAACACAACCTTGAGATAGTGCCTGTTATCAACAAAATTGACATGCCGGCCGCTGATATTCCAAGAGTAAAAAAACAAATTGAAAAGGATCTGGGGCTGGATGCGGAAAGCGCAATTTTGGTTTCTGCCCGGCAGGGGATTGGCATCGACGAGCTTTTTGAAGAAATTGTAAAGCGAATTCCTCCTCCGTCAGGTGATCCTTCTTCTGCGTTACGCGCACTTATTTTTGACTGCCATTATGATCCGTACCGCGGAGTTGTTGTACACCTGCGGCTTTTTGACGGAAAGATAAAAAAAGGGATGAAAATCACCTTTATGCACAACAGGTCAGTATATGAAGTAGAAACTGCCGGAGTTTTTAAACTTGCTCTTGTTGAAACCGGCGAACTTAACGCTGGAGATGTCGGCTTTATAATAGCCGGAATAAAAACTGTAAGTGATGTCCGTGTCGGCGACACATTAACAGGCGCTGACAATCCCTGTACCAAGCCCCTGCCCGGCTTTCGTGAGGTGAAACCTGTAGTTTTTTCTTCCATTTATCCTGTGGACTCCAACGACTATGAAGAACTGCGATCAAGCATGGATAAGCTGAAGCTAAACGATGCCTCCCTCATTTTTGAAAAAGATTCATCTGCCGCCCTTGGGTTTGGTTTCCGCTGCGGATTTCTCGGCCTGTTGCATCTTGAGGTTATACAGGAACGCCTTGAGCGCGAGTTTGACCAGTCGGTAATTTTCACGGCTCCGTCCGTAAAATACAAAGTGTACATGCGCGGCGGCGATGAATTAATGATTGACAACCCCGTGGACTATCCCGATGAAGGCCGCATAGACAGCGCGGAAGAACCTTACATCCGCGCTTCCATAATTACGCCGACCGACTATCTTGGAAACATTATGACACTGTGCATGGATAAACGCGGTGTACAGACAAACATGACATACCTTGATGAAAAACGGGTTGAATTAATTTATGACATGCCTCTTTCTGAAGTATTGTTTGATTTTTACGACCGCCTGAAAAGCATTTCAAGGGGTTATGCGTCATTTGATTATGATATATCCGGCTACAAGCCAACAGATCTCGTAAAACTTGATATACTCCTGAACAGTAAGCCTGTAGATGCCCTTTCCCAGCTTGTATTCAAGGGCAACGCGCATGATCGCGCGCGCAAGGTATGCGAGCGGCTTCGTGATGAAATTCCGCGTCAGCAGTTCAAGATTCCAATTCAAGGGTCAATAGGCAGCCACATTATAGCGCGGGAAACAGTCAACGCCCTTCGAAAAGATGTTCTTGCAAAATGTTACGGCGGCGACATTACACGCAAACGAAAACTTCTTGAAAAACAAAAAGAAGGCAAAAAACGCATGAAAATGGTAGGTGATGTAGAACTTCCGCAGAGTGCGTTTTTGGCGGTGCTTAAAGCAAAAGACGAATAACAGTATTAAAATTTATTGAGTATTGTTAAAAACTTTGGAACAAATTCCACTCCGGCAGCTTTACATAGTACTGCTACAATTACAATAGTAACTGCCAGCCCCACCAGTATACCGACACTCCTGCCAAGTTTTTTTGCGGATCTGTCATCCATTTTGGCATTTCTTGCAATCGCAGCGGAAATATTTGAAAAACAAATACTGGCAACAGCAATTATTCCAAGCATAATAAGTATAAAAACGATGTTAAATACCAATGAAGAATTTATTTTAAAAGAAGAATCCGCCCTTGCCTGTATATTTTGTGCTGCAGGAGAGCCCAACCGCTGCCGGGCGTAATCAATATCTGCCTGCCTTAAAAAAACTCTTTCTCCGCTTGATCTGATTATATGATCGCCGGGCGATGCATTGGCAATTCCCTGATTTGTGGAAGGCACTTCCTTGGCATAAACAAAACTCGCCAATACAAAAAGAGCAATAATCAACAAGGTTCTCTTCATTTCATCCCTCCAGTTAAAATTTCAGGCGTCAAAATGATGAATTTTCCCAATTTCCCCTATTGTTTAAATATTATACCATAACAGTCAATTTTTCAACTATATTTTGAATAACTTTTTATTCGCTGTCAGTAATTTGCCTTTCCATCAAGATAAGCATGAAATCAATCTCTGTACGCACACGTTTCAGAAACGACAATTTTTCCCGGCCGCCTTCAGCAAAATCAGGCCGCTTGCCGCCGGCATAATCCGGAAAATGCGCCCAAAGATAATCACACTCATCAATCAAAAAATTAAGCCGCCCTTGCTCAGCCGCCGCTTCACCCATCAGAATGTCTCTTAATTCTGTCAAATATTTCTTCTCTCCATAAATAAAATCTGATGTTTTTTTTGTTAACAAAATTTTGTTTTTCTCAAGATTTTCTTCCGTCAAATCCGCGCCTTTGCGCCTTTGCGCCCCTGCGTTGAAATTCCCGGGATTTTTTTTGTCAGTATTATCACCTAACACAGCGGCGGCTTCATCAGGAGAAATGATTTTCAGCCCAAGAGGAAGGCCGCTGCCCATCACATCAAACAGACGCGGATCGCCGCCGAATTCCGTCTCAA
>JAIRUY010000015.1 GCA_031254175.1 Treponema sp. | reverse complement strand
TCGAAATGTATTACAACAGACGCCGTAGGCATTCGGCTCTCGGATATGCTATTCCAATAGCATTAACTACTAACAGTGCGGCTTAACTTACTGTCCAAAAAAACGGGGGAGGTCCAATAACATGGGTATCAAATGGAACGCTTTAAGCGAAGCGGAAAAAAGGAAGTTTGATAAAATGAATGAGGTACAGAAATTCATTTACTTTTTACTCAAGCAATTCGGAAGCTCTTACGGTTGGGGCAAAGAAAACCCTGAAACGTCGGATTGTTCCGGCGCGGTGTGTATGGCCTTGTTTGCGGCTACTGGTTTGATGATACGGACTACTGCGGATGATTTATACAAAAGGGTTTTTACGGTAACAAACCCCAAGCCGGAGACTATCAGAGCGGTGTTTTTCATAACGAAAAAAGACGGCAAGCACGGCGATCGCATGGTTGCTGCCGGAACTGCAACACACATAGCCGGAATACTGGAAAACGGCATAATCCTAAATTCCCAAGAACCCTATGCCAAAGTCCGGCAGATTGCTGATGTGTCTAACTGGTATCAGAACAATGGGTATGAGGTTGCTGTCCGGGGGCTTAACCGTGAAAACCTTGCACGGCTGGCAAAAGAAGGGAAAACAGTTTCTGGCCTTGATCCTGATTTTCATCGGTATTTTGAGGTGTAAGAAAGATGAGCAATGAGCAAAGGAAAGAGCAAGAAAGACATGGGCATGGATGAGAGCGGATTGCAACTAACAGGCATTGCAAGAGGAGAGGAAATGAAAACTTGTTTGGATTGTCTGCATTGCAAAGTTTCGGCTAAGTCTAAAAAGACTTGCCGGATGTGTTACTGCTCTGAAACAAAGAAAAAAGAAAGGCACAGGATAACTCACTGGCAGAAAAAGAAAGTTTGCAAAAAGTTTTCTGATATGTCAGTCGATGAAATAAAACGGCAGCCAATATTAAAAAAGCGGGCATAACACAATGGGCAAGGAACAAAACATAAAGAGCAAAGCAAAGCAGAAACCAACTTTGCATGATACTGACGGGATAATCATTTCTGACAAGCCTACATGGGAACATTCGGCAAAGGAATTATGGGCAATTCTAGGGAAACGGTGTATTTCGTTGCCTTCAAAGTTTCTTGGTTTTAAGCCGTTTTGCCTGTATGCGGCAACATGGCTTTTGGTAAAAGGTTTTATTCGGGATTGGATTTGGTTTTGCGTGCTGGTGATTGTCATGTTTGGGGTTATTGGCCTAAAGGTTCTTGCTAAATGGAGAATAGGGCAATGAGTAAATTAACGGACTTTGCACGGGGAATAATTGCAGGTGTTTTGTTATCCGTATTTATTTTCGGTGTAATTTTTCTTTTCCGGTTCTTAAATAAAAGTGATAAGGAGTTAATTGAGTATGCGGAAAAAATACAGGCTATTGAACAATCACGGGAAGACTATAGCAATACTGACGCTATTGAATTTATTGATACCATTCCCGATGTTCGCAGAGCCGCCGACGGAGCGGCAGACGAGTTTATCAGAAAACGAGACAAGGCACTACAGCGATTTAGAAGTAGACATATTGATTGACGAAATTAACGAGGCGGCTCTGTTAAACGGAAACAGCGGTACGGCTAACTGTCTGGCTTATGCACAGATTACTCCGTCGGTAAATGTTACTTCCAGCGATACCCTGCAAGTGTTATGGGAAATAACCATACTTGGACAGTAACAAATGGGCAATGAGAAGTGAGCAATGAAAAAAGGCGTTGTTTGAGGGCGAACGGTTACCAAATATGGGGAGCGTCGTATCGGGCTATGTTCATGTCGGCAGTTATAATGGTCATTTTTTCAGAGATGGCTGTGGCTACAAGCAGGCGGTCAAAGGGGTCGCGGTGAATCAGGGGAAGTTCTTTAAGGATTGTAAGATGAGCGGTCTCAACCGGTACGATTGCAATGTCATTGTCTTGCGCAAATTGCATAAATCCAGCAGCATCGCCTGGAAAACGCAGTTTGCCTATGCTAATTTTAATAGTCAATTCCCAGGCAGAAATAACACTCAAATAAATACGATTAGTTCTTTCGCGGATAGTCTGCTTTGCAGTGGGAGACAGCATTGTATCGCCTGTAAAAAACCAAATAGCAGCGTGAGTATCGAGCAGATAGCCATTCATTTACATATAGTCCTTAAAATCTTCGAGAGGAGCATCAAAGTCTTCCGCCATCCAATAATCACCTTTGGCACAGCCAAATTCGCGTTCGTTTTTCTGCTCCTGTCCCGCTGGTTTGGAGGTAAATGTAAGAATGACCGGGCCGATCGGCACTTCCGGCGGAACATCAAGGAGAATCCGGCGGCTGGCCGGTATGTCTACGGTTTGTGTAACGCTCATAAGAAAAATATAGCATAAAAAAGGGGAATGAGCAATGAGCAATGGGGGATTGTTGTTAGATGGTTTCGATTTGACTGTCATGTATTGGGGTGATTTGATGGCTAAGAAAATGAGCAATGAAAAAGGTGTGCGGTTTAGACAGTCATTAGCTGACTTTCCAGTTTCGGTCGAATTGGGGGAGAAAATACCTTCATGGGGTATTACGAGATGGGGCGGCAATGGAGGGCTGCGGTTTGTCCCGCCTGATGACGAAGGTTTTACCTTGCGTGGGGATAAACAGCGGCTTTTATACAAGGGACTGCGGCGTTCCCACAGGTTTACCATACTCGGCGATAATGCTTTTGAATATGACTGTATTCTTAAAAGAGAGCCGGAGAGCAATGTTATTTCCTTACTCATGGAAGGTGCGGAACATTGCGATTTTTTCCGGCAGCCTGACTTTGTGCCTGATCCTTTCCTGAAGGGCAGTTATGCGGTTTACAAGAAAGATACTCTGCTTGGGGAAGGTACAGGTAAGCTTTGCCATATTCATAGGCCGCTTATCATTGACGCAAGAGGGCGGCGTGTTTGGGGT
>JAIRUY010000004.1 GCA_031254175.1 Treponema sp. | reverse complement strand
ACCGGATATTCGTGTTCCTGAAGGCCCAGTCCGTGTCCAAGGCTGTGCGGCATTTGTTTTTTAGATTTTGCAAAAAGGCTGTCAACCGCAGCGGCAATGTCCTTTGCCGCAGTTCCGTTATGTGACATTGACAGCGCAAGTTTGGCGGCTTTTTCCGTAAGGTTTACGAATTTTTCCTGTTTGGGATTTAGGTCGCGCGCAAAAGTAAGAGTTACATCCGTGCAATAGCCGTTTAACTTTACCCCGAAGTCCAGAATGGAAAGCCCTTTGCCTCCAAAAGGGGAACAAGTCCATGCCGGAAAAGCGTGAATGCCAAAACTTCGGTCAGGCCCTGCGGCAAGAGTTTCAAAACTTGTTCCTTCGCAGCCTCGTTTTCTGGATTCAACTTCGATAAACAGGGCTGCGTCTGCTTCGGTTTTTATTTTTTCATTGCGTACATTTTTTTCCAGCAGATCGATCAATTCATTTGTAATAGAAGCGGCTTTTTTTAAGTTTATGATTTCTTCTTTATCCTTGACGGCGCGCAGTTTTCTCATTTCCGATTCAATGTCGTTTTTGCGGCAAAGAATATCAAAATCGGGAAGTTCTGTTAAATAGTCAAGAAAGGAAGGGTAGGATGTAACAGAAGGTATCTCTATTTTTGAGCCGGGGGGAATGCCAAGTTTTTTTGCAACTGCTGCGATTGCCTTGCTTGGCTGCCGGTTAAAATCATTGTATGAGGCAATCATAACGGGAGACTGGCCGGCGCAAAGTTTTGCGAGATTGATATCCCAGGCTGCCAGCAGGGCTTTTCGATCCGCGGAAAGAAAGAGCAGGGCATCACCCGGATGGCCTGTAAGCCAGCGGATGTTTTGATTGCGGCGGCCTTCGGTATCTTCCAGCATTACAAGAGCAACATCCTCTTGCGCCATCAAGTCCCAAATTTTTGTCAGACGGAATGAGTATTTATCCATGAATAATTTATTGTTTTACCGTTTTTCCTTAACCTTTTCTTTTTCTTTTATTATTTTTGCCGAAAGTTTATCTATCATTTTATCAATTGCTGTTGTAAGTTGAAAATCTGTTTCTTTTACATGAATTGAAACTCCCCAGCGGAAATTAACTGTGGCTTCGGCGTCAAAATTTTTTTCCTTCTTTATGGCAATAATCAGATCCACGATCATGTTTTCTGCATTGTGAATCCTTTCGATTTTTTTGTTAAGGTATTCCTTTGCGTCGTCATGCAATGTGAATTTAATCGCTTTAATGTCTGTGTTCATTTTGAACCTCCTGAAATTTTTTCTGTACAAAACCTATGGTTTTACTTTACGAGTGTAAGAAGACCCCATATCAAGTTCCTTCCTGTATTTTGCCACAGTTCTGCGCGCTAGCGCAATTCCCTTTTGCTCTAAAAGAGCGGAAATCTCCTGATCTGAAAGCAGGCGGTTCTCGACAGCGATAATCTCCTTGATTACCTCTTTTACGCTTTCTTTTGAAAACACAACCCCGTTTGAACCTTTCCCGCCGACAGAATTGGTAAAAAAGTAACGAATTTCGTAAATACCCCACTCGGTTTGCATATATTTGCCGTTTGCAGTGCGGGAAACCGTAGTTTCATGAATATCCAAATCTCTGGCTATGTCTGTCAGGGTAAGGGGAGCCAAGTATTTAGGTCCGTTCATAAAAAAGGAATGTTGAAACTCCATGATTGCTTTTGCCACCCTAATCAAAGTCTGATTTCGCTGTTTTAAATGCTGTATAAAAAGCCGCGCTTCTTTTGCCTTTTCTCTGGCAAAATCCCTTGCGTCCCGGGAACCGGATGAACTTTCATCTTGTGCTGAATCGCACAATTTTTCATAAAACTCATTAACTCTGAGTACGGGAAACGCCTCATCATTCAGAATGATCGCAAACTCATCTTTTTCCCTTGTAACGCGGATATCCGGGATAACATAACGCACATCTGCCGGAGCAAAAGCCCTGCCCGGAAAAGGAGAAAGTTTTTTTATGAACTCACAGATGACCCGCACATTGTCTTCGTTAAGACCGGTTTTTTTCGCAATTACGGAATATTTTTCTTTTTCCAAAAGTTCAAGATAACCGAGAACTTTTTTAATTCCCTGCGGTGTGTTCTTAAGCAAACCAATTTGCACCTCAAGCGCTTCATGGTAATTTTTGGTACAGGTTCCTTCAGGCTCAAGCCCTCTGACCAAATCCATTGCTTCCGTTAATCTTTGCTGCGGTTCGTTGAACAGGGTTTCAGGACTTTCTTTATGAAAACCGTCGTCATCAAGATTTTGTATGAGAGTCTCTGCCAGATTTTTCAGCTCATCATCAACCGGTTCCAGCTGCAGCTGCCATATAAGATGTTCCTGCAAGGTTTTAGGCCGTGCAAGTGTGCCTTCTATAAAACGCCTGTGTTCTTCTGAAGCCTGTCTGTCCAGTTTACCTCTGCCCCGTCTTTCTGCCGCGTCCAGGGAAATTGTGCTTTTATCTTCAAGAACTTCGAGAGCGGGATTGTTTTCAAGTTCCTGCTCAATTTTTTCACGAAGATCAATGATCGGCATTTCCATCAATTTTATTGATTGATAAAGCTGCGGATTCATTTTGAAGCGCTGCTCCTGTACAAAGGACTGGCTCTGGAACTGCATGCTTCCATATTAAACCGACATTGGATATTAGGGAACCTCCAAATATTACCAATGCTGACTCTCTGCCGGCTTTCAGATATACTAGCTTTATGAATAACTGCCGTCAAAAATTAAATTCACTCGGCGTTGAGGTGCCTGAAATACTTCTGCCGCGAAACGTTGGTATGAAATGGCCGGTGATTGCCTGCGATCAATTTACCCAGGACAGGGATTATTGGGAAAGGACAAAAGCCGCTGTTTCAGGGTCGCCTTCAACGCTTGATTTAATTTTTCCGGAAGTGTTTTTGTCGGACGCTGATTCGGCAGACAGAATAAAAAATATTCATTCAACCATGAGTCGTTTCCTGAAAGACGAGGTCTTTGAAAAGCCGAGGAAGGGATTTATTTATCTTGAGAGGGATACTCCGTTTCATAAAAAACGCAGAGGTTTAATCGCCGCGATTGATCTTGAAAAATACGAATGGAAAACCGGTTCGCGCCCGTTGATTCGCTGTACGGAAGGAACTGTGTCAGACAGGCTGCCTCCGAGAATGGATATTCGCCGCGGCGCGCCGCTTGAACTTCCTCACGTTTTGCTGCTTATTGATGATGACACAGACAGTTTGCTGCCGGCTGTTGCCGAGATGGCAAAAAAGAATGCTCACTTTTACAATACGCAGTTAGTGATGGAATCCGGCAGTGTAACCGGCTGGTTTCTGGATGGAGCGGAAGATGAAAAAGCTTCTGCCGCCTTGTCTTTTATTACGGAAAAACTTGAAGAACTTTGCCGGCGTTCTGCCGGCCGTTATGAAGGCGGACAGCCGTTTTTGTTTGCTGTCGGTGACGGCAATCACTCTCTTGCGGCTGCCAAGGGCATTTGGGAAGAATACAAAACAATCCATAAAAATGATTATTCTCATCCCTGCCGTTACGCGCTTGTAGAAATTGAAAATATATACGATCCGGCAATTCAGTTTGAACCAATACACCGCCTTGTTTTTAATGCTGGGTTTGATGAAATTGTGTCCATACTTTCTGCGCTGCCTGATTTTTCTTGTTCTCATGTTGATAGTTCAAAGGAATTAGCCATGCTGTGCGGAAATCCGTCTACTGCCAACTGTTTCGGCGTTATTTCAGAAGGCCGTTACGCTTTATTGGAAACTTCCGCTTCCGGAATTGCCACTGCATGTTTGCAGCCTCTTTTAGATAACGCTCTGTTAAACGGCAAACCATTATCCATCGACTATATTCATGATAAGGAAGAATTGTTTCGTTTGTCTGCAATTAACGGGACATCAGGACAGACAACTGGTATCCTGCTGCCTCCTGTTCAAAAATCCGGCCTCTTTGAAACAGTAGGGCGCCTCGGCCCCCTTCCCAGAAAGAGTTTTTCAATGGGTCATTCCTGTGAAAAGCGGTTTTATCTTGAATGCAGAAAACTATTTTAGGTTGTTGTTATAACATAAATCGTGTATTATTTTAACATGGTTTTAATTTTAAAAAGAATAATATTGATATTTTCATTTTTATTTTTGGCTTCTGGTACAATTTTTGCGCAGAGGATTCCTGTTGTGGGCGTGATGCCATTCGAAGTCCGCGGCAGCGGTGTTACATCTGCGGATACGGTTAATATAACGAACAGGATTATAGCTGAGTTAAGCTCTTGGGGAACTCTAAGTGTGGTGCAGGGTTCTGGCGGAGCCGAGTATATTATCCGGGGAACAATTTCCAGACAGGGCGCTGTTTTTATATTGTCGGCAGAGACAGTGAATGCAGGCACCGGACAGATACTGAACGAATACAGCGAACAGATTGCGGTGGGCGGCGAGGCTTCACTTTTTTTATTTTGTGCAAAAGCTGTTGAGAGAGTTCCTCTTCCGAATTATCTTGTTGGGTTATGGAGATCCTCCCTGCCCATGCCTGACGGCCCTGTTGTCTGTATCATTGAATTTAAATCCGACAGAACCGTAGTAGTGGAAAGATACGACACATGGGAACACAAGCAAAATAATGCCATCAGATATGAAGGATATGGGGCAGGCGCCTATTCATACGCAGGTTTCGCAAACCGCCACATAACTGTAAATTCTCAAGCAGTAAGAATAGACGCAATCGTTAATGTCAATTTGACTCTTGAAGAAACCCTGCCCGAACAGACTGCTGTTAATCAGCCGGGTCTAAGTCTTGTGTTTAACAGTGAGAAAACCGCTTTTGATATTGTAAATGGTTTACTGCCATGCGGTACAAATCACGATGGGCCGTCCGTTTATCCTTCTTCTGTTTTGGGTTTTACAAGTTTTAATAAAATTCAATGAGGACAAAAGGTAAGAACATGAATTTAAAAAACAGGAAGTTATTTTTAACTGCAGTTTTCTTTTTTACCGTGTTTTGCCTTGCGGCACAGCAGAGGGTTAATCCATCCCAAATGCAGATAAGCGCTTCTCCCATGTGGGAAACTGCCATTGGAGACACTGTCAGGGGAATGCCTCATCTGCAGGCCGGCTCTGTTGTACTTGTCGGCGAGAGCGGGAGTGTAAGATCTTTTTATATGAGCGGAACCCCTCTTTGGAATTTTGCCGCAAGAGGAACAGCAGTTCCCTTTATCGCCCGTTCCTATGAAGCGGCTACATACATGTGCAGCAGCGAAGGTGTTTTCATGGCAATAAACAGAGTAGGCCGTGAATTGTGGGAACTTAACCTTGGAAAACCTATTTCTCATTCTCCGGTTGTCGGCTGGGACGGCAGAGTTTTTATTCCTGTTGATTCTGTGATAACCTGCCGTACAGCTTCCGGAAATTCGCTTTGGACGCTGGACTTGGGCAGTTCCATCGTTTTTTCTCCTGTCCTTGATCACATGGGCAGTGTTGCAGCAGTCCTGCAAAATATGGATTTTGTGAAGATTGATCAATTCAGCAATGAGGAACGAATAAGGCTTGAAAAACTTCCTGCCATGATTGTTTCTCTTGTTGAAGAAAATCAGCACAGTTATGTGCTCATGTATCAATCCGGAGAGATGGAAAAAATTATTTATAATGAAGGCGCAGAGAGAGGCGCAAGGCTTTCAAAAACAGGACTAAGGTCTTTGCCCGCGCCGCCTGCCGCGTCTGCAAGCCGCCATGATCAATTTGTTGTAACGCTTAGAGACGGGAGAACTCTTTGTCTGAATGCCCAGGGCAAGGTTCTTTGGACAAGGAACAGTCATGAAGCTGTTGAAGAAAAAGGAACCGGAAATCTGGCGGCAAATCAATCGGCAATGATTTATGATGAACGCGGTATTTATACAATAACCGTACGCGGCGTCAGTGCATTTACTGCCGAAGGCCGCCGTCGTTTTGTTTTCAGATTAAGCACGGAAAGTTCCGGTATTCCTGCTTTCAGCGATGAAGGGCTTCTGTATGCCTGCGGAAAAGATAACATGCTGAGAGTATACAAGATTGATACGAAACCGCGCACAATACACCAATCCAGATATTATGGCCCTGAACCTGAAGGGACTTATGGAATGGGCAATCCCCCTCCGTCTCCATGGGCAGCGGACAGCAGCCGTTATAATGAACAAAATCAAACAGCAGCAACCGCAGAAATTGAAGCTGCTATAAGAAGCGGTCAAATCGGAAAGAATGAACCTGCTTATGTTGCGTATATGATGGAGATGATAGGTTTTTTTATCGGTCATCCTCAGGCTTCCATGGTGCGTCCGCTTGTAAGGCCGGAACAGAGAATCAAGCTCATTAATTTGCTGGCTCAGGTTGGTTCCAGAGAAACAATACCTTTTCTCTGGAATATTTTTGACAAAGACCCCGAGCCTGCAGTCCGCAGGGCCTGCGCGGATGCGATTGGCATAATCGGCGTGGATCCGACAGGAAGGTCATTCTACTCCTATAATTTTTTAATTTCTCCGGATAATCCCAATATGGATCCGCAGCTTGTGTTGGCCGCATCATCATCAATAGCGAGGCTTTGCCGTTTTTCCGGACCTCCTCTTGCACCTGACGGAATACGGGTATTGCGTTATTTTTCAAATTTAACTTCTTTGCCCAACTATGTAAGAGCCCAGATACGAAATGAGGTTGACGGTCTTTTCAGGGAAGGTTTGGATCAAATGATTGAGTAGAGAACTTCCGGAAACAGAAGTTCTCAAGGCTCTCTGTTTAACGGCTTAGCTGTTTTGCCGTTTCGAAGTCTGCGGCAGCGCTTGCCTGGTTACCCATTTTGCTGAGAATATTTCCCCTGCTTGTGTAAGCCCCCGCAAATGATGGGTTTATCGCAAGGGTTCTGTTTATGTCCGCAAGAGCCTTGTCATATTCACCTTTGTTGTACCAGGCATTCCCGCGATTATACAAGGCGATGGCATAATCTCCCATGAGTCTAATTGCTTCTGTAAAGTCACTTATTGCCCTGTCATCATCTCCCTTAAGATAATGCGCGCTGCCCCGCCTGTTCCAGATGCGGGCGTTTTCCGGTTCCAGTATTATAATGCGGCTGCAATCTTCAATTGTCCTGTCATAAGCATTCATCTCCAAATATACGTATGAGCGGTTAACAAGAGCATCAACATAATTTCTGTTAATTTCAATAGCACGCGTAAAGTCTTCTATTGCGGGAATAAAATCTCCCTTTTCTGTTCTGGCAAAACCACGGTAGTTGTAAATTTCCGCTCTGCGGCTGTCAAGCCTGATTGAGCGTGTAAAATCATCAACGGCACGGCTGTATTCTTTTTTTTGCAGCCATGTGTTTCCTCTGGAAATTAGGGCTTCGATAAATTCAGCATTTTCATTTATTGCGGCCGTGTATTCAGCGAGAGCCATGTCCATGTTTCCCTCGCGGTAGAATTTTTCGCCCTGTAAAAATGAAATGAGATGCTTGTCCGCCCCGATTTGGATTAAAACTTCAATATCAGGATTTTCATAATTAACAGGATTTATTTCAAAGGTATTTACCCTGCCGCCTATTGCGGACAAGCCTGCCAAAGGACGCTGAGTCTGATATGAAACCTGAATTTCGCCTGCGGAAGATACGCTTTCCTGTGCTTTTTCTGTTTCTGCTTCTGATTTGCTTATCGTCGTTTCCGGTTCTTTAATTTGTTTTGACGTATCTTCTCTGCCTTTACAGCTGACAGAAAAAGCGCATAACAACAGTAAAAATAATATTTTGATCACATTCATTCATTCATTAATAATACGGCCATTGATAAAAAGGCTCCGGCTCTGGTTCTGGTTCAACAACTTCCTGAACCGCAGGCTGCGGTTCTTCTCTGTAAAAAACAAGTATATTCTCGGCTGTTGTACGATGTCTAAGTTTGAGTATCAGAATTTGTTCCTGCGGATAATAAACCCATCCTGACGAATCGTAGCGTTCAAATTGACTGTCTGTTCTCCAGTCCATGCCGTGAATCTGTATTTTTATAAACGGCCTTATTCCCCGAATTATCATATAGTGTGCCGTATTTACGGGGAAAGAGGCGGCAATGTTCAGGTTGCCTTCAATGTATGACGCCCTGACAGAAGGTGAAACAGTCCATGCCCAGATGCCGGTATCTGTCAGCCATACTGCTCTTGGATAATGATCCGCAGGCTTGAGGATATTGTGGAGTCTTCCGGCTGCCTGTCCCGCATTTGTAAGAGCTGACAAAACCAAAGATTTGCCGATTGCCTCCCATTGTGCGTTTTGATTCGACTGCGCCCATTTAATTAATGCCGCGCCTAATCTGGCGCTGAACACTAAATTCATTCCTTCTGAATTTGACGCGAAAACAAGATCGTTTTCTTTGTCACGGCTTAAGTTTTCGGATATAAGCAAAAGTATCTGTTCAATTAAGGGCTCAACAGGATTTTGTATTGCAGGCCGCCATTGTTTTATATCTGAATACATTTCCAAAAGACCGGGGCAATGGTTTATTGATAACATTTCAGCGCCGGTGTTGTTAATTATCCCTATAATATCATTTGCAAGAGCCGTATTGCTTCGGGTAAAAAGATAATCAAGTATATTTTCTTCTTTTAACAGGTCAAGCGATCTTTCCCTTATTAACCTTGTGACAAGAGCCAGTTTTTCATTTTCACTTGAAGTAAATGAACGGAATGCATTTGACATACCTCCCGTAAAACCTGCCGATCTGTAACTGTGCCTGGAAGTATTAATAACATCGCGCGAGATTGCCGCTGCTGCCGCTGTATAATTTCCCCGCGTAACTGTTTCTGACAAGTAAGCGATTATATCGTCTTCATTCTGCACAGCGGCGGTGTTTTGATTCCATCTGGCAAAACTTGCTTCCCTCCATCTTGATACAGAATCGGCATAATTCAGCGACTGTGCGATTACAAAGTTGGCAGGATCAAATTCACTTTCATTTCCTCTTGATCGGTAAGAGACAAAAGCCCTTTCTCTTGACAGAGTGACGGCCATGTTTTCCAGTTCCTGATTCTGGCTTGTGAATAAATAACGGGAACCAATGTACATGATACCAAGCTGCCCGTTGTAGCGAATCAACGAAGAACGGCGCGGCGTAATTGGTATTGTTATTTCAGAAATATCCCCGGCAAACTCCGCGTTGATCAGCAGCTCAGAGCCTCCCGCAGGATTAGTTGAACTAAATATTAATACAGTTCCGCCGGGCAGATAAAAACGGGCGGTATTGTCTTTTACTGCCATATACTCAGGATTAACGTATGAACTTCCATTAACCCCGGTCAGCGTTAATCCTTTTCCCCTCTTTTCTTCCAGACTGAATTCCAGGCCGCCAAAATAAATTTTTACTCCGTCTGTTATTGCATATTTGCTTTCTGCGTTTTCATCTGTGGCCGCGGGTATTTCGCCGCCTACTTCTTTCGCCATTGATGACGGCAGATTATTTAAGTA
>JAIRUY010000272.1 GCA_031254175.1 Treponema sp. | reverse complement strand
CGTGCCAGAAAAACCGCTTATTGCGCGGAATCCATCGCAGGAAAAGCGGACACAGACCGCCCAAGCCAACTCCCCTACCCCTGAAAATAAACCGGATAACAATCCGCCTATAAGAATGCCAATACGTGTCACTGCCGCTCCGGAAAAACCACCAGTGAATGATTCACAGATATTGTCTCCCAGGGAGACACCGGCTCCTAGAGAGACGCCAGCTATTGTAAGAACTCTGCCTCTTGCCACAACAGCACTAGCGGCAACTCCAACTCCGGGGGAGACACCAACTCCCAGAGAGACGCCATCTCCTGCGGCAATACAGCCGCCTCCCGATACACCTGCTTCTGTAGAGACAAGAGCTACGCATACAAGGCTTGCTCCGCTGACATATACACTACCGGAGCAGCTCCCAGAGCAAAAACATAAGGGAAAACTAGTTTTAATTATTGATGATGCGGGAAATAACCTGGAGGAACTGGAACCATTTTTAAATTTTCCCGGCTCGCTGACAGTTTCGGTGCTTCCGGGGCTTCCCAATTCGGCTGAAGCTGCCAGGCGGGTACGTACTGCCGGAAAGGAAGTATTTCTTCACCAGCCAATGGAGGCGACGGGCGGCCAGAATCCGGGTCCTGGCGGTATATACTCATGGATGGATTCAGGAGAGATACTGGCAGTTTTAAACCGGAATATTGCAGAAATGGGTCCTGTCGCAGGCATGAATAATCATCAGGGCTCAAAAATAACGGCGAACCGGCAGATAATGGAAATTATACTGGCTTTTTGCCGCGAAAAAGATATTTTTTTCCTGGATTCCAGAACAACTACCGAAACATCAGCAGTTTTGGCTGCAAAGCATCTTGGGATAAAAATTGGTGAACGTAATATATTTATTGATAATTTACAGGACCGCCGCTCAATGAACCGCTTAATCAATGATGGTCTCGCGCTGGCAGCCCGGAGAGGCAGTGCCGTAATGATTGGTCATGCTTCGTCGCCTGAACTGGCTCCCTTATTGACAGAGCTTTATCAGGGCATTATTGACCAAGGTTATACTTTTTTGAATGCCTCAGGTTTAAAAAATGATTGAACGCTGATATGGCGGGCGACTTAAAATAAAATTTGACGTTGACAAGTTTTTCAAAAAAAGATAAACTGACGATATATTCCCCTGTAGCTCAGCTGGCAGAGCAAGTGGCTGTTAACCACTGGGTCCGTGGTTCAAATCCGCGCGGGGGAGTTTAAGGCCGCCTGAGAGGGCGGCTTTTTTAATGCTTTACTTTGTTTCATTTTATTGTGTAATTCGTTATAGGACAATGAATTATCTGAAACGTTAAGCGATAAAAACGCCGTTCTTTTACCACTGCCTATTATTTTTATGTTTTTGTATCTTGTGTCTTTTTTCACTTTGTTTTACACTTTCTTGTAAGCAATATGTCAGCGGGGTGTCAGCATGAAAAAGTGCTATAAGGCGGTTCTATGGGCGTGAACATCTGGGAAAACAGAGGCAAATTATACCTTGATATTTGGCATAATGGCCGCCGGAAACGGGAATCACTGGGGCTTACAATACCGGCTGACAAAACGCAAAGGGATGAAATTATGCGGCTTGCCGAGATATGCAAGAGCAAGAGGGAAGCGCAGATATTATCCGGGGAATGGGGACTGATTGATCCGGTGAGCGGCAAACAAACCCTTAAAGAATACATGAACGGCATAGCCGAGGGGCGGGGACAAAACGACTTTGCGCATAAAGCGGTAAAGTACCTTGAAGCATTTTCCGGCGGCGGCATTGCCATAGGCAGCGTAACGGAAAAATGGCTGGAAGAATTTCAAGAATTCCTACTGAAAGAAACCGAACTTTCTAAAAAGACAATCGCGCATTACTCCGGGGCAGTCCGTTACGCACTTCGCAAGGCAGCGCGGGATCGGGTTATTCCGCGCAATCCGGCGGTTGGCGTGAAGGGCGTTACTGTTCCTGAAAGCGACAAGGTATATTTAACAGCCTCAGAGATACAGGCCCTTGCCAATATATCGCTTGCCGGAGAGTTGAGCGCAGAGGTGAAAAACGCCTTTTTATTCGGTTGCTATACAGGGCTTAGAATATCAGACCTGAAAAGCCTTACATGGGGGGACATACAGCGCGACCCGCCATTGATAAATAAGCTGCAGGAAAAAACAGGGCAGAAAGCGTTTGTCCCGCTTCATTCTGTCGCATGGGGAATAATTGACGACAAGCAGCTTCACAACTTCAAAGAGCCTGTGTTCCCTGCACTTGCGGCAACGAAAACCAATACGAACGAGTACCTGAAACGATGGGCGCAGAAAGCCAAAATTGAAAAAAACATCGGCTGGCATACCGCCCGGCATACCTTCGCTGTGCTGTCCCTAGAATCCGGGGCAGAGATTTATACGGTTTCAAAGCTGCTGGGGCATAAGAACGTAAAGACAACGCAGGTGTACGCGAAAGCAACCGACAAAATGAAGCGGGAAGCGGTGAACGCGCTGCCGGTTATTGATTTACAGGGAGTTTGAAATGAGAGCAAAAACTATGTTTACTAAGTTAGATGATGGACAAATTGAAAAAGAAGATGAATTAACCGGAAAAAAAGAAATTATCAGTTTTGACGAAATTGCAAAAGAATATATGCAGTTTCTTAATGATCTTCATTCCGATAACTACAAAAAACTAATAGGAGATTATAACGAATCTAAAAACAAATTGTCATATTTATTTTTTAACTATACCAAACTAATTGATGCATTATGCGATGATCATGACGAAAATATATATTTCTTAAAATCAGGGTGCATATTTTATGACGAACTAAAATTTGCAACTGAAACAGGCGAGCAGATAACAGTAAAAAGCGACAGCCCCCATGAGGAAATACTCAAATACCATGATGAAATAAGACGAGTACTGAACGAAATATTTATAAGTAAAAAAGACAAAGCAGATCGTATTTTTTTTGAAATAACAAACAAAGTAGACAAAGGCGAAAATATAGACGGTATTGAAATGCTAAAATTACTAAATGAAATTAATGGCAAAGTAACAAAATCACAAAAACCCCAATGGATACTGGATGCAATCGAAGAAAGAAAACTGGAAAAAGACGGTAAAACATTACGGGTAAGCACTGAAGAAATGGCAGAATGGCTATTCCTTAATGAAGTAGAAGGCGTTGATACAAATTTTATGATAAATAATTTCAGATTAAAAATAAGGCACAGTACAGCACAGCAGGCAGTAAGCAGGGGCAAACCTGACTATTTGAAAAAGAAAGAAATCAAATTATAGATAAAGACTTTGAAGAGGAATATGTTGAAAGTTTATTCGAAATATATGAAAGGATGGAATCAAATGACGACATATAATAATTTAATTAAAAATTTAGAAGAACTAAAGCTAAATAAAGTAATAAATATTTTACCATCGTACTTAGATGAAGTGGCATCCAAGCCACCTCATCTAGTCGATATGTTAAATCACTTAACAAATGAAGAATTAAAAGAAAGAACAATTCATGTATCTGAAGCCTTAATTAGAACCGCAGGCTTTCCATTTAGAAGAACTATTACAGAATATG
>JAIRUY010000197.1 GCA_031254175.1 Treponema sp. | reverse complement strand
AAAATGCGCCGGTTTTTTTTGCTTTTATATTTGACTTTTTGCCGGACTGTAAACCCTGAGTGTCCATAGAAAGCGAATGCCTGTTTTTTTCGGTGATTCCATTGATTTTTGCCAGCATTTCTTTTTGTTCTTCTACCGATATTCCTGACTTCTCATCAAAAACAATATCTTCGTTATTTGCCATTTCCCCCCCTAAGTTTTGCAAGCAACACTTTCCGCTTCTTTCGCGGAAAGCCTGATTCCTCCGGCTTTTAACCCTCGCACATTAAAATTTTGCGCCTTAAAATCTTCCGATAAAACCTTAAGCCGGGGCTTTGGCGTGTATTTTACACTGAAAGAAAATTTTAAACGCGTATCTATATGCAAAACCAACGCTCCGTCCGGAACGAGAAAATAATCTTTGTTTATTATCCAGCCTTCGATTACGCACCGTTTAATACAGGGAAAGCCGGATTCTTTTTCTTTGTAAATAATGGTAAAAACTGTTTTGGCCAGTATGTCCTTGTCCGCCGCTCCAATCCACCAGGCATCAGCGCCGATAAATGCTTTTTCCGGCAGATCCATTACAGTGTACATGCCGTTTTTGCGGATAGCCAAAATTCTGTCGAAAGGCGAAACTTCCGCGCGCTTTACGCCGGAAACATTTGTTCCAAGATAACCTGTTCTTGCATCGTATTTTAACTCAACATCGCTCTTTGCAACTTCCTTGGCGACAATCTTGCTAAAAACGTCAATCACTGTTTTGCGCACGCCGCCTCCGATTTCTTCATTGTTTTTTATTTTGGCGATGATTCCCTTTAGAAAAGAAACAGAATAAGCAACTATGTTTTTAAGATGGCCGTTTATTTCCTTTATGCGCGTTTTGATTTGCTCCATCTCGTCACGGGCTTTGTTAATGTCGTATAACGAAATTCTGCGGATAGGAATGCGCAGAAGATGTTCTGTATCGTCCTGCGAAACGCCGCGCTGGCCTGCTTCCTTCAAAAACGGCTTAAAGCCCGCTATTACCGCATCCTGCACGCCCTTTGCGGTTTTCATTTTTTCGATGCCTTTGTAGATTCTTTCTTCGATAAAGATTCTTTCCAGAGTACGCAGGTGCAGTTTGTCAAGAAGTTCTTTTTTTTCCAGTTCAAGTTCTTTTGTGAGAATTTTTACAAGCTGTTTCGCGTGATATTTGATTATCTCGTTAACTGTCATCACAGCAGGAAGTCCGTCTTTGATAACAAGAAGGTTTACAGAAATTGACTGTTCGCACTCTGTAAACGCAAAAAGCGCGTCCACAGTTTCCTGCGAATAAACGCCGCGTGCAAGTTTTATTTCAATTTCAACCTTGTCAGTTGTAAAATCATTTATACCGAGAATTTTTATTCTGCCTGCCCTTGCCGCGGAATCAATGCTGTTTATAATACTTTCGGTTGTAGATCCAAACGGAAGCTCTGTTATAAGAATACGCTTTGGATCTGATGTATCTAGTTTCGCACGAACCAGCACCTTGCCGTTCCCGCCGCGATAATCGGAAACATCAACAAAACCGCCTGTGGGAAAATCAGGATACAGTTCGAATTTTTTCCCGGTCAGACAGGCAATTTCCGCTTCAAGAACTTCGACAGCATTATGCGGCATGATTTTTGTTGACATGCCGACTGCAATTCCTTCCACGCCCATAACAAGCACAACAGGAATTTTTGCCGGAAAAAGCACGGGCTCCCTGTTGCGTCCGTCATAAGAACCCGTCCACTCTGTCAGCTTGGGATTATAAAAAATATCTTTTGCAAGAGGCGTAACGCGGCACTCAATATAACGCGGCGCTGAAGCATCGTCACCTGTATACAGATTGCCAAAATTTCCCTGCCTGTCGATAAAAAGGTCTTTATTGGCAAGCACTACGAGCGCCGGATTGATGGAAGCTTCCCCGTGGGGGTGATACTTCATGCAATGGCCTGTTACATTGGCGACTTTATGGAACTTTCCATCATCCATTTCAAAAAGAGAATGAAGTATGCGCCGCTGGACAGGCTTAAGGCCGTCTTCAAGATCGGGGATAGCGCGATCTTTTATAACATAAGAGGCATATTCAAGAAAATTACGATCAAAAATGTTTTTAATATACGCCATTTATTACATTTTATAATAGAGGGAAAAAGGGGTCAATACAGGCATTAACTTGTCAGCCTGCATTTTCAATCAGGTTCTTCATTATGTACTCGCGTCTTTCCGGAGTATTCTTGCCCATATAAAAATTTAGAACCTGCGGAACCTGTTTGAGCGTATTTACCGATACCGGAACAATGCGCATATCCTCGCCGATAAACTGGCCAAACTCCTTTGGACTGATTTCTCCAAGCCCCTTGAAGCGGGTAATCTCGCACTGGCTGCCAAGTTCCGCGGCGGCAATATCCCTTTCTTTTTCGTTATAACAGTAACGTGTTTCTTTCTTTGTGCGCACACGGAACAGCGGCGTTTCCAGAATGTAAACATGGCCGGCCGTTACAAGCTCTTCAAAATAAGAAAGAAAAAAAGTAAGAAGCAGATTGCGTATATGAAAACCGTCAAAATCCGCGTCTGTGGCAATTACGATTCTCGCATAACGCAGGCCTTCAATATCGTTGTCTATTCCAAGAGCCATCATCATGTTAAAAAGCTCTTCGT
>JAIRUY010000174.1 GCA_031254175.1 Treponema sp. | reverse complement strand
GGGAATAGGAACAAAATTCAGTTTTACTTTGACATTTTCTACAATAGAAGTATCTGACGATAATGAATACATTAACAAAGTGATGTTCAGTGAAATGCAAAAACCCATGTTCGAAGGTGAAGTTCTTTTATGCGAAGACAATGTAATGAATCAACAGGTTATTTGTGAACATCTTGCCAGAGTTGGTCTTAAAACTGTTGTAGCGGAAAACGGCAAAATCGGCGTTGATCATTTAATAAACCGTCTGGAAAAAAGAATAAAACTGTTTGATTTGATATTTTTGGATATGCATATGCCGGTTATGGACGGTTTTGAAGCAGCCAGAAAAATGCAGGAGCTCATTGGTGACAGCATTCCCATAGTAGCCATGACAGCAAACATTATGTCTAATGATATGGATGTCTATAGCGTAAGCGGGCTGAAGGACTGTATTGGTAAACCATTTACATCTCAGGAACTCTGGCGCTGTCTAATGAAATATTTTAAACCGGTGAGTATGGATGAAACTAGGAAAAACGCGCAGGTAGAAGCAGATGTTGAATTCCATAGATCGCTTCAGCAGTATTTCTATAATAAAAACAAGGACAAGGCAAAAGAGATTGCCAAAGCCGTTGATGAAGGAGATATAAAACTGGCGCACAGGCTTGCGCATACCCTTAAGGGAAATGCAGGACAGCTTGGCAAAACTATTCTGCAGGAAGCCGCAGCTGATGTCGAAAAAAATCTCAAGAATGAGGTTATTCGGGTTACCAAAGAACAGCTAAAGACCCTGGAAAACGAGCTGGCAATGGTAATAAATGAATTCTCCCTGTTAAATTTTTCCAAACGCCAACCGAGTGATAAGGAAATACCGGCAGTGGAGCATGAAAAGATACTGAAATTATTTGAAAAACTGGAACCGCTGTTAAAAAGCGGAAACCCTGAAAGTTTAAATATTGCAGATGAACTTAGGACAATACCGGGCAGCGGGCTTGTTATTCAATACATAGAAGATTTTGATTTTTCACATGCACTTTCTGCATTTTATGAGTTAAAAGGAAGGATGGATATTAAGTGATGGAAGAGAAAAAGAATACGTTATTGTTGGTTGACGATGAAAATGCCAATCTTAAGGTATTAACTCACATTTTATGGGCAGATTATACAATATTTACGGCGCCGAACGGCATTAGTGCAATAGAGAAGGCAAAGGAGTATAAACCGGATCTTATTCTGCTGGACATTATAATGCCGGAGATGGATGGATATCAGGCATTGGCCGAGCTGAAAAAATGTGAAGAGACGCGTAAAATCCCGATAATTTTTATTACCGGTCTTTCAAGTGAAAAGGATGAGGAAAAAGGATTATCACTTGATGCTGCGGATTATATCACCAAACCTTTCAACTCCAAAATAGTCAAATTAAGAGTACGGAATCAGATTCAAATTGTTAATCAGCTTAATACAATAGAACGCCTTAGCATGATAGATCAGCTGACAAATATTCCAAACAGACGCAGTTTTGATGAACGGTTTAATATGGAATGGAAACTTGCTATCAGGGATAAGCAGCCAATCAGTTTGTTAATATTGGATCTTGATAAATTTAAAGTTATAAATGATACATACGGGCACCAACAGGGAGATATCATATTAAAAACAGTTGCAAATATTTTTCCGGCTTCGTTCAGGCGGCCAGGGGACTTTACAGCGAGATGGGGAGGGGAGGAATTTATTGTTTTACTGCCTAACACACCGCTGGAAAGCGCCATGGATGTTGCCGAAAAGATACGTTCTGATATTGAAAACACAGAAATACTCAGCAGTGACGGTTCGGCTATAAAAGTTACCGTAAGCATTGGCGTTGAAACGATATTGCCGGAGCAGGACAGTTCCATGCAAGTCTTTATTTCCAATGCTGATAAGGCGCTTTATGCGGCAAAAAAAGCCGGCAGAAACAAGGTTGCTCACGTATCTGGCTGAAACAGCAGAAACCCCACGTCACTGAAACCGGAAAACCTCTTTGAATTTCAGTTTTTTTACAAATTCCCAAATTAAGTAGCATGTTTTAATTGCCGATAAAAATACAGAAGGGATCTCTGGATTTATCTGTAAACCCTTGAGCGGAGGTTGTTTTGGTTAGAGGATGGTATACCGCTGCCAGCGGTATGAGAGCGCAGCAATGGCGGCTTGATGCTGTGGCGAACAATTTGTCAAATGTGGATACGGACGGTTACAAAAAGGATGTTGCGGCTTTTAAGGCTTTTCCCGAATTGTTAATAAGGCGGCAGGATGATGACGGGGTTTATATGCATCCTTTTGGTTCTTCTGACGCTGCGCCCATTATTGGAAAAATGGGAATGGGCGTTGAACTCAATGAATTATACACCAATTTTGATCAGGGCGCTCTTAAAGAAACTACAAGCGACTTTGATCTTGCCCTGGACGGCAAAGGCTTTTTCTCCGTTGCAACTCCTTATGGCGAACGCTATACAAGAAACGGCTCATTTATACTTGGTAAGGAAGGTTTTCTTGAGACCAAAGAAGGATACCCTGTTCTTGGCGAAAACGGTCCCATCAGGGTCAAAGCAAACAATTTTCAAATAGATAAGGACGGCAGAGTGTGGATTAACGCCGCATATCCCGATGATCCTGAAATTTTAGTGGGCAGAGAAGCCAATCAATGGGAAGATCCGGTTTTGCTTGATGTTTTAAAAATAGTGGAGTTTGAGCTTGACCGTTATCTGGAAAAACAGGGTTCCAGCCTTTATCGTGAAAGTGAAACATCCGGCCCCGCAATGATCATGCTTCAAGGCGAACGTCCAAGGGTTTTTCAGGGTTTTGTTGAAGCATCGAATGTTGATCCGGTAATGGAAATGGTTCAAATGATAGAAGTAAACCGCGCTTACGAAGCAAATCAAAAAGTGATTCAGACAGAAGAAGCAATGTTGGGCACCTTGATCAATCAAATCGCAAAAGTTGTATAAAATCGGCATTTTCGCCGTTAAAAAAGAGGTAAATTATGGTTAGAAGTTTGTGGACAGGCGCATCCGGCATGATTGGTCAGCAGGCCAATGTTGATATAATTTCGAATAACTTGGCAAATGTTAATACTCACGGCTATAAAAAACAAAGAGCTGATTTTGAAGACCTTATTTACCAGACGGTAAAAACAGCAGGAACTCCGGCTACTGAAGATACTGTAGTTCCTGTAGGCATTCAAATGGGACACGGTGTTAAGCTTGCGGATACTCAGCGTGTTTTTTCTCAAGGGTCTTTGCAGCAGACAGAAGTGCCTACCGATATCGCAATTGCCGGAGAGGGTTTTTTCAAGATACAGATGTACGATGGCAGCATGGCGTATACGCGCAACGGTAATTTTAAAGTTGATGCTGACGGCCGTATGGTTACAAGCAACGGATACTGGCTTATTCCCGATATAATAATGCCCGAACATTTTCTGCCGGATTCAATTAATGTTACCAAGGACGGCAGGATCAGTGTGAAAGTTCCGTTTGACGGCGACCTTATGGAAGTTGATGTCGGCAACATTGAACTGTATCGTTTCCCAAACCCTGTCGGGCTTTCCACGATAGGTGAAAATCTGTTCAAGACCACTCAGGCTTCCGGAGAGGCTATTGCAGGTGTGCCCGGTTATGAAGGAATGGGTACCTTGCAGCATAAATTCCTTGAAATGTCCAATGTACAGATAGTGCAGGAAATGGTTAACCTTATTGTTGCGCAGCGTGCCTATGAGTTCAATTCAAGGACAATTCAGACAACCGACAATATGCTTGGTACAGCAACCACACTAAAACGATAGCGTTAAAATTATTACAGCGCCATCCATGGCGCAGATAAGGAGTAGATAATGGACATAAGCAGTCTTGGCTCAATGTATTTGGATAATGTCCGTCTTTCTGCAAATTCAACTGTTCACAGTCCTGAAAATTTTCAGGATATTCTTGAGAGGACTTTGGCAAAACAGACCACTGTTTCTGAAAACGAAATTACGGGAAGCGGCATTTCAGACAATATCGTTTCAGGAAACAACGGCGCCCGTTCTGCACAAACGCCAATAGATAAAAACGACAAACTCTACCAGCTCTGCCTGGAACTTGAAACCTTTCTGGTTAAAAACATTTTAACCGGTATGAGGAACACTGTCCAAAAATCAGGCCTTATTGATGACAGTTTTGCGGGGAAAATGTACGAAGACATGCTCTGGGATGAATACGCAAAAGATTATACCAGAAACGCAAATTTCGGTCTTGCGGAACAGGCGTACAGGCAGTTAAGCCGCTACAGCTGAAGA
>JAIRUY010000048.1 GCA_031254175.1 Treponema sp. | reverse complement strand
GAAATCGCGGTTTCCGCCTATCAAATGCTTCAGGCAGCCAGCGCAATTGCCAATGACGGAGTTCTTGTACCTCCCAGAATTGTATCAAAAATTGTATCCGCAGACGGCAGAGCGGAAACCCCGTGGGAGGGAGGAGAAAAACAGCGTGTTTTAACGGCGGAAACCGCAAGAGCGATGCGCTCATATATGACAGACGCCGCTTCCGGAATAGGTACAGGCTGGCGGGCTGCTGTTGAAGATCTGTCTCTTGCTGTAAAAACCGGCACTGCTCAAATAATCGACCCGGAAACAAGAAGATACTCTGACACTGACTTTATTGCCAGTTGTATTGCTCTGCTGCCGGCCGAGTCTCCGTCACTTGTCCTGTACCTCGTAATAATTAAACCAAAAGGCGAAATTTTAGGCGGCAGAATTGCCGCTCCGGCAATCCGCGAAGCTGCCGGGATTTTGATAGATTACATTGGTATTCCGCGCGGACGAAATCCGCAGATCAATCACCCGTCATCTGTCAATATTCCTGCAGGCCGCCTTCCTGCTGTCGAAGAATATGTGCCGGATTTTACAGGTCTTGCAAAGCGTGTACTTCTGCCCCTCCTGCTGCGTGACGATATAATCGTTGAAATTAACGGTGAAGGATGGGTGCGCCGCCAAAGCCCGTCTCCCGGAACTTCGGTTACAAACGGCATGAAAATAATTCTGGATTTGGAATAGCGGCTATGTCATTCTGGGAAAAAAACAGGGATGTCCTGCAGCAAAAATATCCCGGATTGCTGGAAGAAATCACTGCGTGTGAAAATGATCTTGCGCCGGAAGATATAAAAATTGAAACTGCGCCAACGGGTGATCCTGCTCTTTGCGTCAGGGGAATTTACGTTCATTCACCGCGCGATCCGGTACGGGAAGCACAGCGTCTTGTGCAGACTGCAAATACAGAAGACAGCCCTATTGTTATACTGGGGTTTGGTCTTGGTTACTCGGCACAGGCGGCAGCCAAAACCCGTGCTAAATCCGGTTGTCCTGTTGTTATTGTAGAAAAATACAAAAGCCTTCTGTTTAAAGCGCTGGAACTCAGGGACTTGACAGATTTTCTTTCTGAGAAGAATTTAATTTTTGTCATTGGCGCCGCCGGAAACGGCATAATCAACGCAATGGCTATTGCAAATGAAATAATTTCTTCAGAAAGCAGGGAAAAAAAACCTGCGAAAAAAAAACTTTCGCCTTCTGTTATTCGCAACAGAGCGCTTGTTGATTTGGACAAAGAATGGTACGGCGCGGTTGAAGAAAAAATACACACTCTTTCAATGAAAGACAATGTAAATACGGCTACCCTTAAACGTTTCGGGAAACGATGGGTGCGCAACCTTTCACGCAACATGACTGCGATCCGCGACTGCCCCGGCATTTCCTGCCTGTCAGGATTGGCTGCCGGAGAACCAGAGGATAACGCGCAGAAAAACCTGCCTGTTTTTCTTGCCGCGGCAGGGCCAAGCCTTGATAAAATCGCCCCTTTGTTACACGAAATTCACTCCAGATGTATTGTAGTGGCGCTGGATACCAGCCTGCGTTTTTTTGTAAAAAACGGCGTGCAGCCTGACTTTGTGCTTGTAGTAGATCCGCAATTCTGGAACAGCCGTCACCTTGATCGCTGTCTCTGTGAAAACACAGCGTTGATTGCGGAATCTGCCGTTTTTCCGCCGGTTTTGCGCCTGCCTTTTAAAAAAACATTTCTCTGCGGGTCGTTATTTCCGCTTGGAACATTTATCGAAAAACAGGTTGATCCCAAAGGCAGGCTTGGATCGGGAGGTTCTGTGGCAACTACAGCATGGGATTTCGCCCGATGCCTTGGCGCTTCCGGCGGAAATGTTTTCCGGGAGAAACAGGAAATCTGGATAGCAGGTCTCGATCTTGCCTTTCCCGAATTAAAAACACATTTTCACGGCGCGCGTTTTGAAGAAAAAGCCAACTCGGAATCAGACCGGTTTAACCCTGCCGAAACATGGATAACACGTGCTCTTCGTGACGGTTTTCCGTTAAAAGCGCCGTGCGCTTCTGGCGGACAGGTTCTTACAGACAGGCGGCTTTCCCTTTATGCGGCATGGTTTGAAAATCAGTTCAGCAGTCACAGCCAAATACGCAATCTTGCCCTTTTTCAAAACGGTCTGGCAATCACAGGGCTGGAAAACGCAAGCCCGGAAACGCTCCTTGCCCTGCCCAATCGCCGGAAAGAAATTAACAAAAGGCTTGAAGCG
Organism: Treponema sp.; assembly: GCA_031254175.1. GTDB lineage: Bacteria > Spirochaetota > Spirochaetia > Treponematales > Breznakiellaceae > WQXQ01. Next base: position 1,711 of record JAIRUY010000048.1, on the reverse strand, counting down.
GCTTTTTCGAAAATTGAAAATGAATTTAACAAACCAGAAGAAAAACAAAAACGCGCCGAACGGTATGAAAACGCTGTTTCTGTTTTAACGCGCGGACTTGAAAGTATCAGAAGCGCCGCTGAAGAAGGCGCATCTGTCACAAAACGGGCATTAAACTATACATTGAATCCTTCACAACAAAATAAAATCTTAAAAGAACTTGACGAAATTACACGGCGCATTACAGACAGTGAAGTTAAGGAAATAGCCGGTTTTTTGTTTCCTCCTGCTGAAGATGAAGAAACTGGCAATGTTTCGGGGGATCCGTTCCGTGCCTACCTGAAATCTTCTCTCAAGCTTTTTTCGTCACTGGCAGAAACCGTAGAATTCAACCTGAAAGCCGGAAAATTGTAATTGCCTTTTTCTATCATTTCTCTTATGGTAGTATTCAAATATAAATGAAAAACTGAAAAATTTAAAAAAAATTGGCAAATTCACCGGTTTTATATTATATTTATATAGGCGGATTGGATTTAAAAATTTAAGGATATATTGTGACAAAACAGGATTTCCCGAAAATCCACTTTTATGACCAGGATTTCGTAGATATCTATGATAAAACGTGGGCATGGATACAGGATTGTTGGAACAACGGCGGTGAAAAGAGCGGCATAGAAGGAAAATTCTTCTCATACCCGGAATCTCCCGTTGTTCAACAGACAGATGCGATTTTATCCTCTTTTTTTCTTGTTTATTCAAACAGAATCTACCAGGCTCATCCTTCTTTGGATCTGTTTTATAACCGGCAGGAACCAAATGGGGCTATTCGCTGCGCTTACAACATATCAACAGGCTCTCCCGTTGCAGACAGGGAAAATCCTGAAGGATTGGGAATTCCGTTGTTTGCATGGGCAGAATACAATATCTACCACAAGTCCGGTAACAAAAAACGGGTCAAAGATGTACTTCCTGTGCTGTGTAAATATTCCGCATGGATTGATCAGGTTTTTAAAAAGCCAAACGGCCTGTATAAAACGCCCCTTTCCGCGACAGGGATGATAAACTCTCCCCGCGATAACGCCTTTTACCCCATGGATTTTAACACCATAATGGCAATTAATATGCTTTATATATCTGCGCTTGCGGATATCTTAAATGATAAAGAAATAAGTTTTCAATACAAACGCCAGTATTTTTCCCTGAAAACCAGAATTAACTCCATGATGTACAATCCAAATGACGGCTTTTACTATGATATCGGCAAGAACGAAAAACAAATCCCCATAAAAACCATTGCAGGTTTCTGGCCGCTGTTGGCCGAGATTCCAAACGGTGAAAAAGCGGAACGGCTGATTGAAAAACTTACCGACCCAAAATATTTCGGCACTCCTCATCCCTTTCCAACTCTTGCGGTATCTGAAAAAGACTTTGATGAAAACGGCCGTGGTTACCGCGGTTCAGTTTACCCTCACTTGAATTTTATTGTAATCAAAGGGCTTGAACGTTACCAGCGATGGGATTTGGCAAGGGAAAGCGCAATCAGGCATCTTTATTTTATGCTGGATTCCATGAGCCCGGACGGAAACCATAACAGAGGCAATCTTTGGGAAGCATACCTGCCCATGAAAGAAGGGCCGGCAAAATGGCCGGGCAAACCGGTTTTTCCGCATCCGCAATATTTGTCTTATGACGCTCTTTCCACAATTTGCCTTACAATCGAAAATATTGTCGG
>JAIRUY010000032.1 GCA_031254175.1 Treponema sp. | reverse complement strand
GAGGATTCTATTTCCATATCATTATCTTAGTTTTCATAAAATATTCCTGTAATCAAAGGTCTCAAAAAAAATAAATTGATAGATAACCTTTATTTTAAAGTAAAGTTTATTTATATCTCTCATATTAGTCAATACGTCGCATTGCCTCAAAACGCTCGTAAGTGGACATTCCAGGCAACGCGTACGCTTTACACGCTGTGAACGATGTATTATATTTATAGTAATTTGTTATGAAAAAAGGGTTTGTACTATTCCTGCTGATAATTTTCCTCCATTTTTTCGTTTTTGCTGACGGCGGTTTACGGATTACAGTTGAAGAAAACCGGACAGGTTTTACAATAACAGGTTCCACAGGGAGAGCCGGCGCTTTGGTTATCCCCGATGAAATTGACGGTAAACCCATTACTCAAATAGGTGACAATGCTTTTATAGGCAAAGGGCTTTTGGAAGTAACCATCCCTGATTCGGTGACAGTAATAGGTGACGGCGCTTTTTCCTTTAATATGCTGACGACATTAACAATCGGAAACAATGTAATAAGCATTGGCAGGGGCGCGTTTGCAGGCAACAAACTGATAAGTGTTACCATGGGGTCAAGTGTTGCAAGAATCGGCAAGGGCGCTTTTTCCAACAATCTGCTTGATGCGGTAGCGCTTCCGGAAACTGTAACAATAATTGACGATTACGCTTTTTTAAACAATAAATTGAGAGAAATCGAATTTCCGGCAAGTGTTACAACAATTGGAGAGGGCGCTTTTTCAGGCAACAGGCTAACATCAGTTGCGATTGGGCAGGGCGTTACCGTTATCAGAGACGGCGCTTTTTACAACAACAATTTGACAAGAGTTGCAATCCCTTCATCGCTTGAGACATTGGGTAAAAGGGCATTTGATGCCCGTTCCCCTGACGGACGTATCAGGGGAAACATAGTTTATACTGATATAATCGGAAATGTGCTTTACACCACAGCCAATAATTTTGACGCATTCTATGAAGCAAACGGGAAAAAATCCGGCCAGTACACGCTTTTGGAAGGAAGCTGGAATCTGGAGTAGAATAGTTGTCTCACAAGTCCATTATCTGCCTCCGGCAGCATTTCTGAAAGATGTCCAAATTATATTATGTGCCTCGTCTGCTTCAGGGCTGATATTTTTTATCATTTCCATATTAACATTAAACCCGGAAGGCAGAGTGAGGAAATCCCTGTATTTTGGAGCGATGAGAGGATCAGAAGCTGAGTTTGTACTGTAGTACCCAAGATGCTCAAAACAGGAAGCTCCTGTTTGGGCGTTAAGGATGAAATTTAAAAAAGCATGCGCCGCATCGGGATTGGGGGCTTTTGCCGGAATAAAACCTGCCATTATGCCAAAACCGATGCCTTCTTCCGGAAAAACAACTTCCAGATTGGGGTTTGCCATTTTTGCGGCTGTTACCTGGGAAGTGTACATTACAGCGGCTGAAATTTCACCGGAGAGCAGCTGGTCTTCCAGGCGATCATCCATAATCAAACGGATATTGGGAGCAAGCTGCAGCAGAAGTTCTCCGGCATCACGTATTTTGCCGGTATTGTTTGTATTGTAACTTTCCCCAAGGACTTTTAAAGCCATGCCGTTTATTACCCTGAAATTTCCGATTATGCCTAAACTGTTAATAAAAGAAGAATCCCAAAGGTCGTAGTATCCAAAAATTTCGATATTTACCCGTTTCGGATCGTAAACAATTGTCTGCACTCCCGCCCCATAGGGAACAGTATACTCATCCGCCGGATCATAAAACTGTCTTTGATATATTGGATTTATGTTCCTGAAATTTGAAATTTTTGATTTATCCAATTTTTGAACAAGTCCCTCTGCGATGGCCATTTCTATAATGTAATCATCTGCAATTATAAGGTCATAATTTCCCGCCCTTGCAGCCTGAAGCCTTGCAAGCATGGTTTCGTTTTCATCGAAATTTATATAATTTATTTTTATTCCTGTTTCTTTTTCAAATGAACGTAAAACATCCTGAGGAAACATTTCGTCCCATGTATAAATTGTTAATCTGTTTTTATTTCCGCAGCCTGCCAAAAGCAAAACAAACAATAAAACCGCGATGATTCGGATTCCTTTTTTCATGAGCGCCTCCTGTAACACTTTTCATATTAACGGTTATTCATTTTTTTTGGAATAGCCTGCGGCACGCAGCGCTACAGATTTTTCTGCTCTTTTTTCTTTGCCAGCATGGCTGCTGTCAAACAGAGAATTACCGTTAAAACAAAAATCAGCGTACACATGGCGTTTGTCTTTGGAGTTACACCTGTTTTAATTTGCGAATAAATTTTCATCGGCAGGGTGTTTGTGTGTACTCCGGCTACAAAAACGCTTATGATAACATCATCAAAACTCATGGCGAATGATATTAACATTCCGGAAATAACGGCGGGGAGCACAAGCGGCAGTGTAATGTCGTAAAATGCGCGCGTGTCGGTCGCTCCCATAATTTTTGCCGCTTCAATGTAACTTTTTTCAAGCCCGGCAAGCCTTGCTTTTACCAAAAGGTAAACATAAGGAACGCAAAATGTTGTGTGGGCGATAACAAGAGTTGTCATCCCGAAAGGTATCGCAAGAAATGAAAAAAAGGCAAGAAAAGCAATGCCTAAGATGATTTCCGGAGTCATTATGGGCAATATTGAAAAGTATTCAATTGTTTTTGCTGTTTTTCCGGTTTTCCCGCTCATCATGCCGTACGCGCCCAATGTTCCGATTATTGCAGAACCGAAACTCGTAAGAGTTGCCAGAACAAGGCTGTTTCGCAGAGCTTCAAACATGGAACGGTCACGGAAAAGTTCCCTGTACCAGTGCAGGCTGAAACCGCCCCAGACAGAGCTTAACCTGCTTTCGTTAAAAGAATATAAAATAACAAGTACTATAGGCACATAGATAAGAGCCAGAATTATGCCGATGTAAACAGGAAACAATTTCGAATGGTTATGATGCTTCATATCAGCCCCTCAATCTTGTCTGATCGTGTAACAATCCTGTACATGTATAAAAAAAGCGATGTTAATGCCATCAATACCACGCTGATGGCCGCAGCAAACGGCCAGTCATGGACATTAAGAAGCTGATCCCGAATCAGGTTTCCGACAAGCACTACCTTGCCGCCTCCAAGGATGTCGGCTATAAAGTACAGCGACATGCTGGGGATAAAGGTAAGGATTACCCCGGAAAACAGACCGGGGAAGGTAAGCGGCAGACTGACTGTAAGAAAAGCCCTGATGCGGTTTGCTCCCATTATTCTTGTCGCTTCTAAAAGTGAGCGATCGAGTTTTTCCGCGCTGACAAAAACAGAATAGGCCATGAACGGCAAAAGGCCGTAAATCATTCCTGTGACGACAGCGGAGTATGTATACAATAACCGCAGCGGTTCGTTTGTTATGCGTAATCCCATCAGGATTAAGTCAAAGAGACCGTTTGCCCTGAACATAATTACCCAGCCGTAAAGCCTCATCAGTGAGCTTGTCCAGAAAGGTATGATAAGAAGGAGCATTACCCTTCCTCTCCAGCGCGGCGAAAGACGCGCCATAAAATAACCCAGCGGGTAACCTGCAATAATTACCGCAATCGTGGTGGTGAATGCCAGCCTGATTGACTGGCGGAATGTCTCAAGATAGACAGGTTCAAAAATTCTTATGTAGTTATTTACTGAAAAGACGGCTTCCATACCCCATGAACCTTTCCTCTGCATAAAACTTATTACAAGCATGTAGAGTAACGGGACAAAGACAAAAACAACTGTAAAAACCGCAAGCGGCAGAAAAAACTTTGAAGCGGTTAAAACTTTGTTTCTCTCCGGCAGCTTCATTTTTATCACCTTTAATTTTCCAGTAAAACCGCGTTTGAAGCATTCCAGCTCACTGTAATTTTGTCTCCTGTTTCAAGAGCGGAGGCAATGCCCTGAAAACTACAGTTGATTTTCTCGTCTGATTTTTCAAGTTTTGCGGAGATTCTTAAAAGCCCTCCTGAAAAACTTTTTCCGGTTACCTCTGCCCTGAGCCCCGGGTTTCCGGGCGGCAGAAATGAGACATATTCTTCCCTGACTGCGATTAGAATTTCCTCTCCCTCCCGGATTGCGCCGTTTTCGTTTAATTCAATTTCCGCGTTTCCGGCAGGGTGCTCAAAACAAATTCGTAATTTTTTGCCGTCTTCTTTCGTTAAACTGGCTGCTTTGCCGCGGAGAATATTCGCTCCGCCCACAAAATCTGCGATAAAGGCAGTTTTCGGCTTGTTGTAAATTTCCTCTGCGCTGCCAATCTGTTCAAAAACTCCGTTTCGCATAACGGCAATCCGGTCGGACATTGTAATGGCTTCTTCCTGATCGTGCGTTATATAGATAAACGTGATGCCAAGCTGTTTTTGCAGACGTTTTAGTTCAATTTGCATCTGGCGGCGCAGCTGCAAATCAAGCGCTCCCAGCGGTTCATCCAGCAAAAGGACTTTCGGCTTGTTGATTACAGCCCTTGCGACCGCTACACGCTGCTTCTCACCGCCGGAAAGCTCGTCCGGTTTTCTTTTTTCAAAGCCGGAAAGCCTTACAAGCGAAAGAGCCCCGGCGGCAGTTTCTTTTATTTTATTTTTTGTCATCCCTTTTAGTTTCAGGCTGTAACCGATATTCTGCTCTACATTCATGTGGGGAAAAAGGGCGTAATTCTGAAAGACCATGTTTATGTTCCGTTTGTCCGGGGCGAGCGCGCTTACATCAATTCCGTCAATAAAGATTTGCCCTGAATCTGCCGTTTCAAGCCCTGCGATAATTCTGAGCGTTGTGGTTTTGCCGCATCCCGAAGAGCCAAGCAGAGTAATAAACTCTCCCTGTTCAACGGAAAGATCAAGCCCCTGGAGAACTTCCTTTTTCCCGAACTTTTTTTTAATTCCTGCAAGTTCGATACGCCCTGTTTGCGGAAGTTTCGTATTCACGGTTGTAGTGTAGATTTATGGACAGTGATTGTCAATGCAGCTCTTTAGTATGGAGATGAGCCGTCGAAAAAAATCAGTTTCCAACTTCTTGTGAAAGTGTTTTTATGATATTTTTTGCGGTAAATTCCTTTATCTCGTTATGTCTTGGTACAGTTGTTTCTATTTTTGTTGCTGGTTGCATATAAACATCATGCCTTTTTCCATGACGGACAAATACTGCGCCCATTTGATTAAGAGTTTGGAGCAGTTTCGTTCTGTTCATGCTATCGCTAATTTTCGTTTGTGATATTTGGCAAGATTTAGGCACTCAAACATATCCAGTAACATTTCTTCAAGTTCTTCTATCGTTTCGCCCTCTGTAACGTGTTGCGGGAAATCAGTGAAATATCCGATATAACCGCCTTCATCAGCTTCGAAATAGGTATAATCCAACTCCATAATTTCTCCTTTTCAATTAGTATTCGCATTTTTTTGTAATTTTTCAAGGGTTATAATACATAGGATTTGTGAGGGAAAAAGGCATCTGCAAATCCAGAACGCTATATGGAAAGTTTCCTCTTTTTTTTGTATAGTATGGCGCAGGAGCAGCGAATGTATAAACCGGTTGATGCAAAGGCAAATTTTCCAAAACTGGAGGAAGAAGTCCTTAAATTTTGGGAACAAAATCATATTTTTGAAAAATCTTTATCGCAAAGGGAAGGAGCGGACGAGTATGTTTTCTTCGATGGTCCGCCTTTTGCCACAGGGCTTCCTCACTTTGGGCATTTTGTGCCAAGTACCATAAAGGACATAATTCCCCGCTATCAAACCATGAAAGGCAAAAAAGTTGTCAGACGCTTCGGCTGGGACTGCCACGGCCTGCCTGTCGAAAACCTGATTGAAAAAGAGCTTGGCCTGAACTCAAAATCAGAAATTGAACAGTTCGGCATTGCCAAATTTAACGAAGCCTGCCGCGCTTCGGTTTTTCGTTATGTGAAAGAATGGAGGGCAACCATTACCCGTCTTGGCCGCTGGGTTGATTTCGATAACGACTATAAAACAATGGAACCTGAGTACATGGAAACCATCTGGTGGATAACGAAATCCCTGTGGGACAAAGGGCTGCTTTACGAAGGTCATTACATAATGCCTTACTGTCCGCGCTGCGCCACGGTTCTCTCCAATCATGAACTGAATTTGGGCGGATATAAAGATGTTCACGATCCGGCGATTACGGTTAAGTTTAAAGTAGTGAATGGGGAAAAAAATCTTCCGCCTGATACATATCTGCTTGCATGGACTACAACTCCGTGGACATTGCCTTCAAACCTTGCGCTTACTATGGGTCCCGATATCGACTATGTTCTAATCGAAGACATCTCAACTTCCATGCGTTACATTCTTGCACAAGCGCGTCTGGGCTTTTTTTACAAAGAAGACTCTCAATACAAAATTCTGTGGCAAAAAAAAGGCTCGGAGCTTTGCGGCATTCAATACGAACCGCTTCTGCCTTATTTTAGAGATACACCCGGCGCTTTCCGTACCTTTACAGACGGCTTTGTCACTACCGAAGACGGCACAGGCATTGTGCATACAGCGCCCGGTTTTGGCGAAGATGACGCGCGTGTGCTTAAAGGAACGGGCATTCCTGTAATCTGCCCTGTCGATGCCGAATGCCGGTTTACGCAGGAGGTCGGCGATTTTGCCGGGCTTTTTGTAAAAGACGCTGATAAAGGCATTATCGAAAAATTAAAGAATGAAGGCAAACTGTTTAAACGCGATCAGCTTCTTCACGCTTACCCGCATTGCTGGAGATGTTCAAGTCCTCTTGTTTACCGCGCCATCGGCTCATGGTTTGTCAGTGTGGAAAAAATAAAACCCGATATGTTAGACGCAAACAGCAAAATCTATTGGGTTCCCGAACACATAAAGGAAGGCAGGTTTGGCAAGTGGCTGGAAGGAGCGCGCGACTGGGCAATCAGCCGCAGCCGTTTTTGGGGCACCCCTCTTCCTATCTGGCGCTGCGGTGACTGCGGAAAAACAATCTGTGTCGGAAGCCGCGCCGAACTGAAAGATTTGTCCGGCATTTACCCGGAAGATCTTCACAAACATTTTGTTGATGAAATAACCATTCCCTGTTCCAAAGCTGCGGGAGCGTGTAACGGGACAATGACCAGAGTGCCGGAAGTTTTTGACTGCTGGTTTGAATCAGGCGCGATGCCTTATGCGCAGAGTCATTATCCCTTTGAAAACAGGGAATTTTTTGACAGTCATTTTCCTTCGGACTTTATCAGCGAAGGTTTGGATCAGACACGCGGCTGGTTTTACACCCTTACAGTCCTTGCCGCGGCTCTGTTAAAAAAACCGGCATTCAAAAATTGCATTGTCAGCGGCCTTGTTCTTGCCAGTGACGGAAAAAAAATGAGCAAAAGCCTTCGCAATTACACAGATCCAAACAAAGTGATTGATTCTTTCGGCGCGGACGCTTTGAGGCTTTTTCTTGTTCACTCGGCTGTTGTTAAGGCCGATGATATGCGTTACAGCGATGAAGGTGTGCTGGAAGTAATGAAAAGCATCATAATCCCGCTGTGGAACGCATACAGTTTTTTTGTTACTTACGCCAATATCGACAAAGTAACTGCCAAAGGCGCGCCTGAAAACCCAGTAAATCCCCTGGATGAATGGATACTTTCCGAGACTCAAACATTTGTTGAAAAAGTTGAAGCCGCGCTTGACGCTTACGATCTGAGCCGCGCCGTAGACCCAATCTTAAGATTTATAGACCTTTTGAATAACTGGTATATCCGCCGTTCCCGCCGCAGATTTTGGCGTTCGGAAAATGACAGCGACAAAATGGAAGCCTACGGCACTCTCTACGAAGCGTTAAAAACGCTGATAACCGCCGCTTCTGTGTTTATGCCGTTTATAACCGATACAATCTGGCAAAATCTGCGCGATGACACTCATCCACTGTCTGTGCATCTCTGCGACTTTCCGGCTGCGGATTCAAGACGCCGAAATCAATCACTTGAGTTTCGCATGACATCTGTTATGAATGCGGTTTCTGTCGGCCGTTCCCTTCGTTCACAGTACAATATAAAAATGAGGCAGCCGCTTCTCAAAGCCGAACTCGTTACGCGCAATCAGGACGAAAAAAAGGCGCTCATCGAAATGGCGGACATTATCCGCGAAGAACTGAATGTCAAGGAGATTATTTTTTCAGATAACGAGGAAGACCTTGTTGAATATGAAGTAAAGGCCAATTTCCGCATTCTGGGAAAAGAACTTGGCAAAGATATGAAAACCGCGGCGGAGCGCATTGAAAAGTTAAGCCACGCGGAGATTCAAAGCGTCATGGAAGGCTCTTCTCTTTCAATTGACATTCCGTGCGAAGGCGGCTCCAGAACTGTAACAATAACAGCCGAAAAACTCGACATCAGGCGCAAAGAGAAAGCAAACTTGCGCGTGCTTAACGAAGGAACCATCACCGTTGGTCTTGATACGGAAATTACCCGTGAACTTTTTATGGAAGGCGGTATCCGCGACCTTATCCGCGGCATACAAAACGCCCGCAAGGAAATGGGGCTTTCGGTTACAGACAGAATCGATCTGACTGTATTCGGATCTGATTCCCAAAAAGAGGCATGGAAAATGTTTGGTGACATCGCTGCGGCAGAAACCCTTGCGGTAAAAACAAAATGGGAAAAAGTTGAAGGCCTCCTTACGCTTGAAGCCTCAGCAGCAGAAGGAGAAGAAGCATGGCAGATAAAAATTATAAAAGTTTAGTATTATGTCTTTGTGTGATGATGTTTCTTGCATCATGCCGGAGTACTCCGCAAATTCCAGACTCTGGTTTTACAGATGCGGAGTTTCTTCCGCTTAACCCGGGCGCTTCGGTTTATGTTATTGGCGACGCAAAACAGGCGCGTCCCATTCTTGATCTTCTGTTTAAGGAAGAACTGAACGACAAACAAGCCAGGCAAATGATAGACAAGACTCAAACTTTTGCGGCGGCATTGTTTGAAGAAAAAAGCGGGCAGCTTTTTCACCTTGCGGCATGGGGAAACTACCCAAGTTCCAGGGCAGGTTTGGCTTTCAGTTTCAGCAGACACTGGAAAAAACAACGCTCTGCTGCAGGAGCTTACTGGTACTCGGCAGCGAACAGGCTTTCAATATCAATGAGTTCAAGACAGACTTTTGCCGCGGCTTCGGTAAATGATACGCCTGTGCCGCCGCTGCCGCAGGGGCAGGGCGTGGAAATCCCGGAAGGTTTTAATGAATTCAGCCGCGGAAGCCCTCTTTCATTATGGGTAACTGATCCCGCTGTGATGTTTGCCGGTATTTTGAGTGAAACAGGAATACCCTTGCGGTTTCCCGTTCAGCAGCTTTTTGTATCGCTTTCTGAAAAAACGGCAGAAAAATACGAGGCGTTTATAAGATTGAAGTTTGAAAACGCATCTCAGGCGCGCGGCATGGCGGCTGTTTTTAACTTGGCCGGGGCTTTCGCTTCCGGTAATTCCGGCTCAATAATTGGAAATGTCTTTTTCGCGAATGCCCCTGTTCAGGACGGTCTTTTTCTGAATATAAAAACAGCCCAGTTAAGCGAAAGCGATCTGTCTTTACTTTTCGGATTATTTTTGGTAAATTGAGCCTCATATAAGGCTCTTGCAAAACTTCAGTTTTGTAAGAGCAACCGTTCAAAAACGCATGTTTCGCAGCCCATAGGGCGAGAAACTGCAAGAGGCTCGGCAAAACTAACCGAGTTTAGCCGAGCCTCATAATTGGGAAGAAAAAATGCCTACTTATGAGTACGAATGTAAAACCTGCGGACATGGTTTTGAAGTTTTTCATGCAATGAGTGATCCGCCTTTAAAGGATTGTCCCGAATGCGGCAAAGAGGTGCGCCGGCTGATTTTTGGCGGAGCCGGCGTAATTTTTAAGGGTTCTGGTTTTTATGTTACGGACAGGAATAAATCCGGCAAGACAGGAAAAGCAGCTTCCGGGGAGTCATCAGCCAAAGCGGACGGTTCCTCTCCTTGCGCTTCCTGCCCCGCAAAAGATTCAAAAGAAGGCTGCCCGGCAGGCAGTTCTCCGGAAGCCGCCTCTTCAAAAACAAAACAAGAAGCAAAAACGGCTTAAAATTGAAAAAGACGCCACGTTTCTTTTGTGATAATTGCGGCGAAGAGGTCGGCCATGAAGTAAAATCCTGTCCGCATTGCGGCCGTTTTTTTGCCTCCGTTAGGTGCCCTTCATGTACCTTTACAGGCGAAGAAAGAATGTTTTTAAACGGCTGTCCTTCCTGCGGTTATTCGGCCATTCCCGTAAAATCAAAAGGTTATAAAAAAATGAAATACCGTGATAAAAAACATATACACGGGGATCATCATATTTCTCTTGCCTATATTGCCGCCGGTGTTTTACTGCTTGCTTTTATCGCGCTTTTTTCATGGTTTATTACGCGGTAACTTTATGCGTCTTAAAACTTCCGGGTAAACGGCAGAGGTTTCCGCATACGAATTAAGAGCAGTATGGGCAACACAACATAAGGTGTATTGAAAACAAGGAATTTCGCCGGATTCTGGCATCTCATATCTATCAATGGCGGCGAATCCGCAAAAGGATTTGGATACATTACAGGTTCAGGCCAAAATTGAACCCCATATATTACGATACCGGTAAGAGTTGCAATCATGGTTGCGTAGATAACAGATGGTAATTGAATTTGATTCCACCCCCTCCAGAGAGCAACAACCAGCACGATGTAGAAAGGCATATACACAAAGGCTGAAAGGCCGACTATTATGCGCTTCCATGCCGGCGGATTTTGGAACAATAAATCATTTTCATGAGCATACCAGTAATTCCAGTTTGCCACAGTATTTTCGCCTTTTTGATTAAAATCAACGCCAATGCTAGGAACCATGTCGGAGATTATGCTTGTTATGCAGAATATTGAAAAAATCACCATGAAGAAAATATCAATCGGCCTTTCACGCAGTCTTAAATTGGCAGGATTACCCGCATTTATT
>JAIRUY010000255.1 GCA_031254175.1 Treponema sp. | reverse complement strand
CCCATTTGATTATATCTGTTGGAAGCGTTTTTGCCTTAACAAGGGTTGGTATATCCCTGAATGAATCATAATTTTGAAGACCGAATATTCTCAGGAAGTCATTTATTGTTTCATAGGGAACTACTGCAAGTTCCATATTTGGATAATGAACAACTGCGTTTAAACAATCAAACAGGATATCATCTCCGCCAGCAGCATAAACCCTTACGACCTCACCGGCTTTTGCAAGCTCCAGTTCTTCCTCAATAATCATTAAGGCGTTTCGTCTGTATTTGGAACGAAATATGGAGAAATCAGTTTTTTCATATCTAGAATACTGTCCAATGGCATCCAAAAAATCATCTTCAAAGGAGGAATATATATTATCATCGAATATAAAAACATATTTCATTTATATTCCCTGTTTTATTTTGCTTTTTCTAGTTCAATGGCAACCATTAAGTGAAAAATATCATCATCAAAAACTTTGTGAGGTATACACAGGATACGTGTCTGTTTGCTTGGCCATGCGATTGAATGTTCCTTTCCTTTAATAATTGTAGGGATGGAAATTACAATCTTTTCCCCGTTTGGTACTTTTGGCTTGATGTTGCCGGCAATGATGTTGTTTATCTCGCCGATAGCATCTACCACATCGGCATCAATTTCTTTGTGCCCCGGGCCCGCCAGCAGATCAGTTATCTTTACCGCCAGCTCTTTTTTCATGGAGATAATAATTGCTCCCTTAACGATGCCGGAAAGACCAATGACCGCAGAAACATCCCATTCAAATTCTTTCTCCGGATCCAGAAAATGCGGATGTCTTGGGCCGACATCTGCGCCTACAAATTCTTTAAAAGTGTTTACTGTAACCTCTACAAACGGTTCTACATAATTTGTTAGTTCTACTGTCATTTTTATATCCTGAATAAGCGTAGTTTTGCCAATTTACTCTTGAAAAGGTCAAGTTTAATTGGCTTTGTAATATAATCAGTTGCTCCGTGTTTTAACGCTTCAATGACGTTAAATTTTGCGGCTTCACTGGTTACCATTATAATGGGTAAATCTTTATACTGTTCCATTGCTCTGACTTGTTTGAGAAAATCAATCCCTGACAATCTGGGCATATTCCAGTCCAGTAATATTAAATCAACAGTTTGAGTATCCAGCAGCGCCAGTGCTTCTTCGCCGTCTTTTGCCTCAATAAAGTTACATACAGATTCGACCCCGGAAAAGACACTTTTTACGGTATTTCTCATTATTCTGGAATCGTCAACAAGCATAATTGTCACACCACCAGGCATAAAACCTCCTTATATATTCAATTATACAATATCTTAATGAGAAATACAATTCCAATTACTACTATTTTTTACAGCAAGCGGTAATATTTCAACGTTTTTCATAACGCCAGGAAATTGTCCAATCCCATTTTTCAGGAAAATCATCCGATGCAGCCTTAAAACTCAGTCTTGCATTCTTTAAACGCATTGCTGTGCTGAATGAATAATCCCATTTTATATCATTTTCATCATTTTTCACATTATTTGTATACCCCACCCTTGTTTTAAATTGAAAAACTGCCGGTGACCAGGTAAATTCACAGTTTATTCCGGCAGAGTTAAAATGCCAAAACTCCCCAGGCTGGAAGAATTCTCCCGAGAAATAAGGTACAGGATATGGGGAAGGATTGTTTTCTGATGATGCCAATCCCCTCATTGAGCCTGAAATAGTTGCCCCAAGAGGAGTCTTAATTCCGATTTTCTGTAAATTAAATGAAAATCCAATATATCCGGAAATTCTGTCGTTTATTTTGTCAAGATTTTCCGCGTTTCGATCTAACGTCAGAGATATTCTCGTTAAACGGATGAAGTTTGCATCTACGCCTTTTTTTAGCGCCGGGAAACGATAATAAAAACCGGTGGAACTGCGGTTGAAATCATCGCCTATACCCGGCCCGCGCAATACTGTATTAAGCCTAAGTAATGAGTTTCGTTCGCCCTTCCATTCAATTTTTGCCGCACCTCTGAAACCTTCGCCGTGGCTGGCGCCGTCCCGGTAGATGAAGCGCTCTCCCGCTCCGTCTGCCGCAATTGAAACGGACAACGGCCGTTTTCTAACGCCAAAAGGCAGAGCCGGCGTTATGGTAATCCCAAAATTGCCATAAATGTCAGTTCCCCAGGCAAAGGTTTCAGACATTGCCCAATCTGAGCTGACAGAAACAAGCGCGTTATGAAATAAAAACCCGGCGGCGTAAAGTTTGAATTCCCGTTCCGGCAAAGGCGGAGGATATGAAAACCACGATTTGCTGTTTGCCGGCGGAAGCACAGCCTGAGTATGAAAAAACTCCATTAAAAGACCTGTTTTTTTCGGGAAGGAAAAATCTATGCCGCCGGCAAGAGCTGGTGTAAAATTTTCGATTTCCGTCTGTGCAGAGATAAAGCTTCTGAGTTTTACATTGGGAGAAACATTTAGTTTGGGGCTGGACAGGTATAAATACGCTTCATCATTTTTTGTTGAAGAGGCGGCTGTTTTTAAGTCTGCCATGAGCGGCTTGTGATTTTCGGAATAGGGAGGCGATCTTATCCACGGATTGCGGATTCTTGCGGAAAGCCCCCATTCATCAAGTACGCCATACAACAGCCGTGAGCCAGTAGGTTTGTGGTACAACCCTGCTGTTAAATTTGTAAATACTTTTCCGGGCTCTCCCCATGGCGGTTCAAGCTCAAAATTCAACTTGCGTCTGTCCAGTATCTGCCCTCGCAGAGTGAGCCCCGGCTGCAGAAGATTCAGCTTGAAGTCCGCACGATTGTAAAGAGTTCCGCCGACAGGCAGATTTTCTTCCCACGAACCGCTTGTAAACAGGCTCCAGGTAAAAGCCGGCGCGGGACTTTCCGCAAAGACAGTCGCGCCGCACAGAAACCACGCAGCAAGAAACGACAGAAATGATAAATGCTTCATATCTCTTTATGAGATCGCAGGTGCATGGCACTTTACTGAAAACGGAAATTGTTCAGAAACAATGTATCTTCGATTTGAAGTTTCCGAACAATTCCAATTAATTTGATGGAAGTTTGTTTGTTATAAACGCCCGGTATTCAGAAGATGCTTCGGGGAAAGCGCGGCCTGCGCCGGCATAAGTGCGCGCCCAGTACCGTTCATCAAGGCTTGAATAAATGACACCCGTCTCCGGCCCTGAAGAAGCTGAATGGATAATTTGGCGGTTACCCAAAAAAAGCGCGACATGGGTTATGTCTTCAGTGCCGGTGGTTTTGAAAAACAGCAGGTCGCCGGGCTGCGCTTTATCAAGCGGAATTCTTTCTGTCCATGAATAAAGGCTGGAGGCTGACCGCGGCAGGGTAATTCCAATGGCGTCTCTGAAACTGAGAATAATAAACCCTGAACAATCGAGTCCTTCCGGGCTTCTTCCTCCGTAAAGATAGGGAGTATTTTCATATTTTATTGCGGCGTTGATTACCCTGTTGCGTGCATC
>JAIRUY010000248.1 GCA_031254175.1 Treponema sp. | reverse complement strand
CAAATGGATCTATTCCCGTCTGAATAACGCGGCAAAATCCATGAGCGAAGCATTTCTTTCTTACCGTTATAACGATGCCGCCTCATCCGCTTATGAATATTTCTGGAATGATTTCTGCGACTGGTATGTGGAAGCTACAAAACTTTCGACAAAGAGCACAGACGCTTCGTTAGCTGACGTTAATAAAGAAAAAGACCGCGCCGCAACGATTCTTCTCGATGTTCTTGTAAAATCATTGCAGCTTCTTCATCCTCTTCTGCCGTTTGTAACGGAAGAAATTTACCGGAAACTGCCCGATGAAGCGCGGCAAAATGCGGCAGACATGCTCATTACTTCTGCGTATCCTGAATATGATGAAAGACTTTCATTCCCGAAAGTAGAAAAAATATTCGGAGATTTGCAGTCGCTGATTGGTTTGGTGCGCACTTTAAGAAGCGAATGCGGCATACCGCCTGACAAAAAACTCCATACAATCATTCAAACAGGTGGCGCTCTAGCTGAAGCTTTCGGGGAGAATGACGGACTTATAAAACTTCTTGCAGGGATTGGAGAACTTGAAATTAAGCCTTCCGCAGGCCGTCCTTCCGGCTCCATCGGCATGGCGGGAAACGGATTTGAAGTGTTTGTATTTGTCGCCGGGGCAGTTGATACAGCGGCGCTAAAGAAAAAATTCCTTCACGATCTTGAAAAGGATCAAAAGTATATCGACAGTTTACGCGGCAAACTTGCAAACGAACAGTTTATAAAAAACGCGCCGGAGCAGCTGGTAGAAGAGCAAAAAGTAAAACTTGAAGAAACTCTGAAACGCACAGAAAAATTCGCGAATTATTTAAGGGATATTTAGATGACACCGGAACAAACAAAGGAATTGAGCGGAACCAGCCTTGCTCCGTATATTCAGGTCGCTACATGCCTGATTGGCAAATCCCGTGAAGCGGGCGGCAACATGTTCCGTCATCAGCTTGATACAATGTCTATTCTCATTGACTACGGATATATCGATTCTGTGCTGTTAAAAGCGTCAATTGTTCATGATGTACTGGAAGACATCCCGGACTTTAACCACAATATTCTTCTGTCCATTGATTTTGACAGCCATGCTGTTTATGAACTTGTGCAGGAAGTAACCCGCCGCAAAGATGAATCAAAAAAAGAATTTTTAAGGCGGATAAGAGAAACATGTTCGCAGAACGCAAAAACACTTAAAGTCGCGGATCGCATCTCCAATATGATTTCGCTGGGGTTTGTGAATAATCTTGAGTTTTTGGAACGTTATATTAATGAAACGGAACAGTATGTTCTGCCGATCGCGTACGAGGTGAGTAATTATATGTTAACGGAACTTCTTGATCTTGTTAAATCAAGAAGAAAATACCTTGAAGATTTCCGTAATCTCATAACAGATACGACCGGAATAGATTCTACACACTATTTATGATGCAGCAGCCGGCGGTTTTTCTTTCAAAAATTGAATCTCCCCAGGATATAAAAAAATTAACATTAAATGAGTTAAACCGTCTGGCTGAAGAAATAAGGGAACAAATTGTAAGCACTGTAAAAAACAACGGCGGACATCTTGCTTCCAATCTGGGTGTAGTAGAACTCAGTATCGCCCTGCATAAGGTTTTTGATTCACCTAAGGATAAAATTGTCTGGGATGTAGGCCATCAATGTTATGCGCATAAACTCCTTACAGGCCGCTTAAATGCGTTTTCCTCGCTTCGTAAAGCAAACGGTCTTGCGGGTTTTCCAAAAAACAGCGAAAGTCCGCATGACGCTTTTAATACAGGACATGCGTCTACTTCAATCTCAGCGGCTCTCGGTCTTCTCGCGGCGGAAAGGCTTTTGGGAGGCAAAGGGCTGGCGGTAGCGGTTATCGGAGACGGCGCGCTTACAGGAGGGCTTGCGTACGAAGCTCTCTCACACGCAGGGCACACTGGTTTGCCGTTAATTGTAATTTTAAATGACAATAAAATGTCCATAAGCCCGAATGTGGGCGGACTTTCCAAATATTTAAGCCGCCTCTCAATGAAGAAAAACTATCAAACATTCCGAAGGCATTTTGACACAATGGCAAAAAATATTCCTTTTATCGGAAACACCTTTTTTAATCTTGTGCAAAGATTAAAACGGGCGGTAAAAGCTGTGTTTTATACAGACAACTTTTTTGTTGACCTTGGATTTGAATATGTCGGCCCGATTGGAGGACACAACATAAAGGTTCTGATTGACGTTATGGAAGACGTACGAAAATTAAACCGTCCTGTGGTTGTCCATGTAATTACACGCAAAGGAAAGGGACACGGCTGTGCCGAAGATGAACCCGATAATTATCACGCGGTGGCCGCTTTGGACAGTTCTCAGCAGTCTGAAACTGTTAAAGAATTAACTTTTACAGAAGCTTTCTCAGGCGCTTTGCTTGCGGCGGCAGAGCGGGATAAACGCATTGTCGCGATTACCGCCGCAATGCAAAAAGGAACAGGGCTTTGTGGTTTTGCAAAAACTTTTCCATCCCGTTTTTATGATGTCGGTATTGCCGAAGAACACGCGGTTACTTTCGCCGCAGGCCTTGCAGCCCGCGGGCTTAAACCTGTAGTAGCGATTTATTCAACCTTTTCCCAGCGTGTAGTCGATCAGGTAATCCATGATGCCGCTTTGCAAAAACTGCCGGTTGTACTGGCGCTTGACAGGGCCGGTTTTGTAAGCGCGGACGGCGAAACACATCAGGGGCTGTTTGATATCACGCTCTTCCGCAGTACGCCTAACATGACCATCCTCTGTCCTGCAAGCGAAAAAGAAATGCGCCTGTTACTGGATTGGTCACTGGAACAGACTGCGCCTGTAATAATACGCTATCCTAAGATTTTTTGCCCTGCGGAGACTGAAGCATTTTCTCAGGCAGTCGAAAAAGGGCGCGGCGTTTGGCTGTCAAAAGGCAATGCCGGTCAGGTATGCCTTGTCTTCACAGGCAGCCTTTTCCTTCAGGCGCAGGAGGCAGCAGGTTTTCTGAAAGAACAAAATATCGAAGCGGATCTGTATAATCTTAGATTTGTCAAACCAATAGATGAAGAGCATCTCGTCTCAATAATAAACGGTTATAAACTGGTTGTTTTTATAGAAGAAGGGATAAAGGACGGAGGCTTATGCGAGTATGCCGCCGCTCTTGCACAACAAACGGATTGCAAAACGCAAATAATTGCCTTATCGGTACATAACAGCCTGCTGGAAAACGAGCGGGCTTTGGGCAGCAGGGACGAGCTTCTCATTTTAAACGGTCTTGACGGAAAGAGCATAGCAA
>JAIRUY010000237.1 GCA_031254175.1 Treponema sp. | reverse complement strand
TAAAACCGCCGCTTTCCGGTCTCTGATTGAAATTCCATGAGCAGACGCAAGCCTGATCTGCCAAACACGATCCCTGTAAATGTAAAAATCACATTCAGCATATTCGAAAATCACATCGTCCTGCCACGGTTCCACTCCTCTGGCAGCAATTACATTTCTTGGCGCTCCAAAACGTCCAAGCAGTTCTTGCAGTGTCATACCAACATAAGAAAGCTGATCAACGCTGACACTTGCCGTTGTATTTACTGTCTGCTGTGCCCAAAGCGGCAGCGAAATTAGTAATAACAGCAGAAAAATTCCATGTTTCATAATTATTTTGTTTTTTTTATTATATATCACTTACTCCCATTCAGTAAACACCCATGTTTTTCCGCTGAAGCGCAGGATTCCTTCGCCGGAAATCCATACATTTATATCCGGATATACCGGAAAAGACGGAGTTTCTCCTTCCTCAAAACACAATGGTTCTGCAAATGGAGAATTTCCGTACCAGAGACCGGCTGGTGCCGGAATGTTCAAGGATTCTGTTTTTTGCGGGACAATACGGCGGCGGTCAAAATTTGCTTCGATGGTTTTTTTGGCTACATAATGCCAATCAACGAGCCAGGGATCTTTGCGGACAGCTTCATTCAGCACATCTGTTTCAAAAAGCTCCCGAAATCTTGGCCAATCAAAATTTGCCGGGTTTTTTGAAGAGTTATGCTCATTAAAAAAAGCAAGTTCCCAATAAAAGATCGTATCCGGCCCGGCTTTCCAGCTTAGAAGTAATTTTTCCCGGGCAATATCAAAAGGAAAAAGCGCGCCGGCTGGTTTAAAGTACCCGGGGATAAGGTTATAATCCGGCCAATACGGAAACGCTGAAACAGGATTTGTCCAGATGGCCGGAACCTCAATTTCTGCGGATTCGCCGGGAAAAATGACCTTTGACTGCTTTTTCCCGTCCAAACTAAGCCATTCCAGCCGCCAGTGGGGCTCGCCAAGTAATTTTACCCAAGGTTCCGGAACTTCAGGAAATTCCAGGGAAAGTCCGAAAATCAAACGATCTTTACAGCCAGTCAGCAAAAGAAGCAAAACAAAAAACAAGGGCAATTTTAAAATTAATGTTTTCATGCCTATAATGGGGCAATTTTGCTTTCCTGCTTTACCAACTGTCAGAATAACTCGTTGAATTTTTTGTATTTCTGTATAATACTTATTATATGGCAGCAGATCTTGGTAACTATGCAGATGCGCTACAACAGGTGCTTGATGCCCGGAAAGAATGGCTGGAAAGATCCGAGATGGGAAAACTCAAAGAAAATCTCAGGGCTTTTCAAACATCTTTTACTACTTTGTACAATATTTTCCTCAAAAAAAAGATTTTAAATGAAGATCCTTATAAACAGGAAACTAAAATTAGTGAACTTGAAGTGCCGGATTCCAGCGCTTTCCAAGACGCAAAGCGGCTTGAACAGCTTTCCCTAAGACTTTCCAACTATGATAGCCAGCTGGACTTTTTGGTGAACTTTTACCAATTGGGTATGGATTTTCTAAACCTTGACCGGATTAAGCGGATTGTAGGACTCATTCGTTATATAGACTGGATAAATTTAACTCCGGATAACCAGAATCTCATGACAAAAGCTGTGGCGGAAATGATGACACAGGCAAAAGTCGGCGTTGATACTCTGACGCTTAATATTATTGGCGAATGTCTTACAAAACTGTCAAAAACAACAGCATTAGTAATCAATACTTTGAAGGATCTTAATACCTACTCAAGGGAAAGTTACAAATTGTCAGTTCGTCAAAATGTTACCAAGTCTATGGCCGCAAACGAAGCTAACATGGAAAGCATCAAGAAAAAAATGTCAGCAACAATGCAAGGGGCGCATTTTTACAAGGAATTAATAGAGGAAATCATAAAAGAAGACTATTCTTCAAGCGGTCCCGATTTAAGGGAGACGCTGTTAAACTCTCTTAAGATTCCGGAAGAAAAGCAGAAAACTGTAAAACAGGTTATAAATTACAAAAACATTCTGCTGGAAGGCATACAGGCCATTGGCGGCGCTTCCGGTTCCTTGAATGATATTTGCGCCAAATTTGAAGAAAACCAAAATGTAATGGAAAGCATTAAAAAGGGCTTTATTTATGCCATCAAGGAGTTAATCAGACAGATTACTCATGCAGAACCTGAAGAAGTCGTTTATTTTCTGGAATATATGGATACCACAAATAACACTCCGGTAAAAGAAAAGGTAAGTTTCCGCCGTTTCATTGATGATGTTACAAAAAAATCAAGATTATTGAGCAGTTTTGTCAAAGGTTCAGCTTATAATAAACTGACAGCAATGACAGAAGATCAAATTATTGGTTATCTGGAAAAAAACATCAGAGATGTTCAGGCATTGCATAAAACCATGAATGCAATGGATGATCATTTCAAAGCAAATGCGCCTGCGGAAAACCGGGAGGCAATTAAGGGTATAAAGCCCGAATTATTGACATTAAAAAATATAATCGTCAGGGCTAACCAGCTTAGGTATGAATATAGCGCACAAAAAGAAGAAGAAGAACAGATGAAACGCCTTAGGTTGACTCCTGCTGAGCCGCCTGCTTCTTCTTAGCGCCCGGTGATGTTAATCTTATTGAAGTTTTGGAAATTTGTGTGTTTTTTTGCCGATAATAGAAGAAACGGGTAAAATATTGTCTACTTATTTTAAGCCGATTTTGGCCCTGATAATTTCAATCCTCATTTTTGCAGGTCTGACTTGGCTGGTAGATGAAAAGCTTGTCGATTTTGTCCAAACCCATTTTTATAATCCTTCTGTTATAAATTCATATATCACTGAAAATAACAGTGATGCTGAACTTGTCTTAACCCACATATTTGAATTGCAAAATAAATTTGCACGTACTTTGGAAGAACCTTCAGTCCGCGAAAGTTTTCTTTACAGCCAAAGCGCTGATGACATTTATGAACGTTCCAGGATATACGGACTGTTGCTTGAATCTACAATCGGCCTTCAGTCAGTACGGTTTGTAGACAGTAACGGGACAAGGATACATTATTCAACTTCGCCCGGTGATATCTTGGGCCAGAGCAATGATTCAACAATATATAGAAATTACACAGAAGACCCTCTTGCCCTGCCATATAACACAGTAAGCGTTTCTGCGAATGAAAGCCCCAAATTTATCATGGACGAAAAAAGCGACAGAATAATTTTTTCCTATCCTTTTATCGATTCAATAGATGTTTACCGGGGAACGGCGCTTTTTTCTGTCTCGGCAAAAGCGCTGGCGGAAAAACTTGTTGAAGAAGGGCGCATAAAAATAAATGAAGATGTTTCAATTATTGGATTGCCGCCCGGTATCCTTCTTGGAAGCCCTGCAATCTCAAGAACAGATATTCATGAAAAAGTTTCATCTGCCTGGACAGGCGGCACACAGGGCAGAGTTACTTTTGATACCGGAGATTCAGGGGTTATGTTTTCTCTGATTTCATTCAGAACAGGTTATGACTTGTTTTTCGGCCGTCTCGTAAATGACGATTTATTTTCCATCTCCAATTCCATGAAATATGTTCTTTATATTTCATTGTTTCTAACTCTCTTTCTTACTCTTTACTTCATGGTAAATTTCAGGCCAAGCCCCGTAATATTAGTGCAAAATCGCATAAAACGCCTTAGAGAAAATCTTTTTGAACAGTTATTTGTAAATAAATCCAGCCAAGACAGGGCAAAGTGGATACTAGGACTTGAACAACGAAGAGCTGAAATTCATTCAGAGCTGAAACGTCATCTTAAAGTTACCCGCCGGACCGAACAAAAAATTGACGGCATTATAGACAACTCATGGGATGAACTGCTGACCGTTATTAAATCCGGCAGTTTTGCCTCACAAGAAACGCCGCCTAAGACTCATGCAAGAGCAGAAAAAATCGCGGCGCCGGACAAAAAAGAAGATAATGCTGCGGAAATGGAGACGCTGGAAGAAGCTGAATCTCTCGAAGAGGTCGAATCTCTTGAAGAAGTCGAGCCTCTCGAAGAAGCCGAATCTCTTGAAGAAGTCGAAGCTCTCGAAGAAGTTGAATCTCTTGAAATCAAAGATACATTAGAAGCAGCAGAAGTAGAGTCCGGCAACGAACAAGCTTTGGCGCAAGAAGGAACCCAACTGGAAAAATTAGATGAGTTAGATGAGATTGGTGAAATAATAGAACTGGAAGAAATCAAAGAAGCTGTAGAAATAAAAGAAACGAAAAAAACAAAGAAAGCTCCTTCAGTGAAGAAAACTCCGACAACGAAGAAAGTTCCGGCAGTGAAGAAAACCCCGGCAACGAAGAAAGCTCCCACAGCAAAGAAAACTCCAACAGTGAAGAAAGCTCCTTCAGCTAAGAAAACTCCCGCAGTGAAGAAAGTTCCGGCAATGAAGAAAACCCCGGCAACTAAAAAAGCGCCAGTAACTAAGAAAGCTCCAGCAGCGAAGAAAGTTCCGGCAACCAAGAAAATAAAGCAATCTGAAAAAATAGAGAAAATCGAAAAAGCCGATGAGGCTAAAACCAATGTACCAGCAGAGAGACCTGCCACCATTCGCAGGGGACTTCTGGCTCTTGCAAGTGAAATTGAATTTAACCGGAATATTCCTGCCGGTACAGAAGATCATGCCGGTAAAGAAGAAGCTGAAGATGTAAATTTTACCGATATAGATGTCGTGTCCCCTTTCTATTCCTTGTTTTCGTCCCTTGAAAAAGAGGATGAAGACGGAAAGAAAGAATAGAAAATTTATTATTTGCCTATCTCATCAACGAACGTGGATTAACAGTTACTCCGTTTTTATAAACCGTAAAGTGTAAGTGTGGGCCGGTGCTGAGTCCGGTGCTGCCGATATCGCCTATACGTTCTCCGGTAGAAATATATGCGCCGGTTCTTGTCCTGATTACACTCAAGTGAGCATAGAGCGTACGGTAACCCGAATGATGGCTGATTATTACATAGTTTCCCCAAATAGGGTCATATCCTACCTGACTGATACGGCCTGACATTGCCGCTCTTACCGGAGTGCCTGTTCCGCCCCTGATATCAATGCCGGTGTGAAATTGACTACGCCCATGGTTAAACGGATCCCTTCTGTTTCCGTAAGCAGAGGTTATAACACCGCTTACAGGCCAGATAAATAAATCGCCGTTAATTTCCTGCAGAACAATCCAGTCAAGCCGCGCTCCGGGGATAAATATGTCTGTCCCAGCCCTGATATTTTCAGAAAAAAGCTCATTAACTGTTATGATTGTTTCCTGATCCGACTTATACCTCTCCGCTATTGAGCTTAAAGTTTCGCCGTTTTTGACAGTGTGTAAAACTCCGTCCTGATTGGGGATTTTCAGCACTCTTCCTATCTGTAAAAGGCGCGTGTTTGTTATTTTATTTATTGAAATAATTGTGTCCTGGGTAAGACCGTAACTAACGGCAAGTTCGCTGATATGATCACCGCTTTTCACTGTATGAGAATCGTATAACATCACACGAGGTTTAAAAAACGATCCCAGCTCCATAACAGATTCTACTGATGCGGGAGAAAGCACTATTCCGGCTTCTTCGGCAGATAAAACTTCTTTAAATGTATCTTCGACAAAAAGGACGCCTCCGCCAATACCGTGCTCAACAGGCGGGTTTTCCTGCTGTTTTGCTGCATAGCCGGGCTTGAGTAAAAAAACAAGGTATAGGACGGCTGTCAGTCTGAAAACATTGCGGCAGACAGTCATGCGTTTATCAGGAAAAGACAACATACTTTATATTTTATAACAAATCAAATTGCCATGCAATGGGCTAAAGAAAAAAGCAATAAAATTCTTCTTCCTGCCGTAAAAAACTCCTGTTTAATCGTCATTTTCCAGCAATCTTAACAAATCCCTAATCTCCGCTGCCTGCTCGTATTCCTCTTCGGCGACCGCTTTTTCCAACTGTTCTTTAAGGGAACCGTACCTGTCAACTACCTCTTCTTCAAGTTCGCTGATGAAAAAATCCAGTGGAAGGCCGGTTTGTTCAATGACAGAAACAGCCAGAAAAATAGGGCATTTTTTACGGGCAGCAAGTGCAAATGTATCGGAAGGCCGGCTTTCAAGAACAAGCGGTTTTTCGTTTGTATATTCGCCGCCCGTGATAACCAGACGGGCATGATAAACATCATCTTTTAACTCATAAACTTCGACTCTTCTTATTGTCAAATTTATGTTTGCGAGCATATTAAGGAACAAATCATGCGTATGCGGACGGGGTAATTTTATTTTTTCCCTGCCTATTAAAACAGACTGCATTTCCATAGCGCCGATAAAAATTGGAACGGCAATTTCCATATTCTTTGGTTTTAAAAGTATTGCGTTACCGTGATTTGTTTTGAGAATAGACCATATTTCACTAACTACCATGTCCTTCATCTGTTTCTCCTTAACTAATCTGGCTTATAAGCCCGTTCAGCAGAGCACAGGCTTCCTCGCTTGCGGAAAATCCTCCGGCTGAAGCAATTGTGTCCAGCCGCGGAAAGCCGAAAACAATGCTTGCTTCTGTTAAAAATGCCTTCCCTTTTTCTTCCGCCTCCGCCAATATGCCGGATGCAGCCAAAACTTCAATCATTTCTTCCGTTTCCGGCGCGGCTATACCGTTTGTTTTTGCCTGAAAAAAACAGTTAAAAATCTGCGTTTTCCTTTCCGGGTATTTTCTCAAATACATTAGAACAGGAAGGCTTTTTTTACCTTCAACTATATCGTCTCCGCGTTTTTTGCCGGGGGCACCGCTCGTCAGGTTTTTAACATCATCCAGTATTTGAAAACCAATCCCCAGTTTTTCAGCAGCTTCGCCCAATTGCCGCGCCGCTTCTGTTGAAGCAAAAGCCTGTGAACGGAGATTTGCTCCGGCAGCAAAAACACCCAGTTCGGCGGCTAAACGGGCAAGGCTGCCTGTTTTCATTCCGCACATAACATAGTATTCTTCCATGTTAGGAACAAACTCGATATTCCGGTGCCAGCTGATATCCATTGCCTGCCCCAGATGAAGTTTGCGCATATATTCCGCCCAAAGCTTATATATAAATTCTTTTTTTCCTCCGGCATAAGATTCAATGCAGTTCAGGGCCAAAAAATAAAAAAAGGAACCTGAGTTTATTGCTGTATCAACGCCGTAAATGCGGTGCACCGCAGGCTTACCGCGCCGCTCATCGGAATTATCTTCTATATCGTCATGAACCAAACTGGCGTTATGGCAGAATTCAACAAGCGGCGCAAGCGGATAGGCTGCTTCGCCGCCTCCAAGGGTTTCACATACGAGTGTCATCAAAAGGGGACGCCATCGTTTTCCTCCACGGGAAAGAATATCCCTGAGCGGCACGAGCAGGTGATTCAACGATGCGGCATTTATGTTTTTTCCCATGCCCGGAAAAACATTTTCTGCCCATGCTGTTTTTTTAATTGCGGCTTCAATGTTTTCAGGAAGCCAGCGGTCAAGCTCAGCTTCTATTTTTTCTAACCTTTGGATATACTCTTGATTCATCTACTCAGTATACAGGATAAAAATGGCAGATTACAAGAAACCTGATTATTGGCAGCAGAAAGCACGCAAAGAGGGGTACCCGGCACGTTCGGTATATAAATTAAAAGAAATTGATGAAAAATTCGATCTTTTAAAAAATTCCCGTTCTTCACGCATTCTGGATATTGGCGCCGCTCCGGGAAGCTGGAGCCTTTATGTGCTGCGTAAAATGGACGCGCATAGTGAAGCTATGCGGGGTTTCCTTGCCGCTGTCGATCTTTCGCCCCTTTCCCGTGAATATGATAAAGGGCTTTTTGACAGCAGTAATTTTTTCTTCATTCAGGGAGATATAACTTCCGCGGTAATCCGTGAAACCATTACCGCAAAAGGCCCCTATTCAACAATAATAAGTGATGCCGCTCCGGCTACTACCGGAAATCACACTGTAGATGCCGCCCGCTCTCTTGGTCTTGCGGAAGAAGTCATTGTCTACGCAGAGAATGTTCTCTCTTCCCGCGGGAATCTGGTTGTTAAAGTTTTTCAGGGCGGCGACAGCGGAGCGCTTCTCAAGCACATGAAAACACTTTTTCGCACGGCTAAGAGTTTTAAACCAGAGACCTGCCGGAGCGAATCCGTGGAGACATACTTTATCGGGCTGGAAAAGCGGTAGTTTAAGAAATGTAATTTCACTCTACCTTGAACAAAGATATGTCCTTGCTTAACAAGCCTATGTTTTCTTTGTTTTCCTCAGTTATTTCCTGAACCCTAGAAACTGCTGTCGAAATTTCTTCCGCTTCCTCTATCATCTCATCCATTTTGCCGGCTACTTCGGTAGTAATTTTTTTCAGATCGTTGCTTTGACTTAAAATATCCTTGCTTTCTGTGGTTATTTCCAAAGATGCTTTTCGCACCAGATCTGTAACGGAATTCAACTGAGTTACAGCTTCAAGGATTTGACGGCTGCCCTGTCCCTGTTCTTCCATTGCGCTGCGAATTTGGCTTTCCTGATTTGAAACAGTTTGTACTTCCTGTTCCATTGCCACAAAGCGTTCGAGTACAGATCCGGTTGACCTTGTAATCGTATCAATCATTGTTTTGATTTTTTTAAGCACCGCGCTGATTGTTTTTGACTGCGTTCCAGAATTTTCAGCCAATTTGCGGATTTCATCGGCAACAACGGCAAAGCCCTTGCCGGAAGCTCCGGCGTGCGCCGCTTCAATTGCCGCATTCATTGCAAGAAGATTGGTCTGGCTTGCGATAGTCTGCATTACTGAGTTAACCTGCAGGAGACCTTCAGATTCCTTGGCAATTTCCTGAATGTCAAAGGAAACCTTTTGCAGATCGGTGTGGCTTGCTCCGGAAGCTTCCGCAAGTGAATGGATGTTTCCCGAGTTGCGTACCAGTGTCTGGGTAACCGACTGAATATTTGCCAGCATTTCCTCAATGGCTGATGAAGACTGGGCTACGTTACTTGCCTGAACCGTTATGTGCTCATTAAGATGGCTTATTCCCGACATAATTTTGTCTATGGAATTGGCGGCGGAGTTAACTTTGTCCGACTGGGACAATACTTTTTTCATCATATCCTGAATATTGGAATTGATTCCGTCAATTTCCGTCTTTGTTTTTGTCATGTGGGAAGTCAACTCATCGCCTGTATCCAGCAGGGCAACTGTCTTTCCTTTGATACTGAAAATCAGTTCTCTCATTTTTGTAAATGTCAGATTAAAAAATTCTCCCAGAACCCCGGGTTCATCTTCCTGTTTGACTTTAATCCGCTGGGTTAAATCCCAGTCTGTAGAAATGTGCTCAAGCGCCGTTATCATCACTTTCAGAGGTTTAAGCAGCCAGCCTATCAAAATAATAAAAGTGATAAAGATGACGGCTATGACAGCCATCATTATAAGGAAGATTACAGTCATTGAACCGGAAAAAATATCAAAAATTGTCATTGGAAGAATTGCGGCAGCATACCAGTCGAGAGTCGGCACACTGGCTACCGCAATCTCGCCTTCTCTATTACTGAAAAACGAGGTTTCTTCAGCTCCAAGTTCTTTTACAGCGGCAAGAATTTCCACGCCTGTGTCTCCCAGTGCCTCATTTATTGTCATTTTATTCGCGACAAGGTTTAAATCTTTTGCGCCTGTAATTTCATTAAGCGAATTAAAGAAATAAAGATCACCTCTGCCTGTATAATTCATGAAAATAGAATCAAGAAATTCAGACAAATCAATGCCGGTTCCCACAAGACCAACGGGCGTACCATCAGAAAGAAAGACCGGCGCGTTTATCCAGAGCATAACCTTTTGAATTTCCGGGTTGTAATTTATATTGAAATTATACAATTCTGTTTCATACAATGTCATTCTGTACCAGTAATTCCCGGGATCGTTTACATCAATTGTATAGTGATTATCTTCAGAAAAATAAAACTCATTATCAGTGTCACTTGACCAGAAAACCATGCCGCTTGAAAATGCTTTCCGGTAAGCTTCGATTTCATCAAAGGCAATTCTTTTTATTTCGGAGTTTGCCGGATCAAGAAAGTGCCGTATTATTATTGGCGAAGTTGCCATTTTTAAAGCAAGCGCAATTTCGCCGTTTACCGAGGCTTCCAGCTTGATCCGCTCAATTTCCACAGTTTTTGCAAGTTCAAGACCTGTGCTGGCATGGACATTTCTCCACATAGAAATCGCAAAAGCAGTGCTTCCGCCTACAAAAATAATAGCAAACAATACGGCTGAGATAATAATGAACCTGCGTTGAATAGAAGTCTTTTGTCTTTGTTTTGAATTCAATGAAACCGTATTTCCCACATTACGCTCCTTTTCTTATAACATAATTATAATGTATAATTATGTTATAATGTATAGTATAATAGCAGTAAGCGTTTAGTTAGGAGAGTAAAAAATGATTATTTTAACATTAAATTGTGGATCTTCATCTGTAAAATATCAGGTTTACAGCTGGGAAGCCAAAGATGTTCTGGCGGTAGGAGTTGTCGAAAAGGTAACTGTCGGAGGTTCTTTTATAACTCATATTGCCAAGGGGAAAGAAGAGGTTGTATTTAACCATGACTGTCCCACCCACACCGATGCAGTGCATCTTATTATCAAGACTCTGACCAGCAAGGATATGGGCGTTATAAGCGACATGTCGGTAATCAAGGCTGTGGGACATCGTGTTGTACACGGCGGCGACAAATTTACCAAATCCGTAATTGTTGATAATGCGGCAATGGAAGCCTTTACGTTAATGCAGGATATGAGTCCTCTGCATAACCCGGCAAATATTATGGGCATCAATGCCGCCAAAAATGTTTTACCTGATGTGCCGCATTGCGCAACAATGGATACAGCATGGCATCAAACCATGCCGCCCACTTCATATTTGTATGCGGTGCCGAATGAATGGTATGAAAAATATCATGTGCGCCGTTATGGTTTTCATGGCACAAGTTTTCTTTATACAGCAAAACGCGCGGCAGCTCTTCTGGGACAGGATCCACTCAAAACCAATTTGATTATTTGCCACATAGGAAACGGCGCTTCTGTAAACGCGGTTAAAGACGGCCTTTCTTTTGATACATCAATGGGCATCACTCCTCTTGAAGGCCTTGTAATGGGCACACGCTCCGGCGATGTTGATCCCGCGCTTCCTTTCTATGTCATGCGGAAGACCGGAATGTCTGCCCCCGAAATAGAAAGCGCTTTGAACAAGAAATCTGGTCTTCTTGGGCTGACCGGCAAACTTACCGACAGACGGGACATTCAGGCGGCCGCTGTCGCAGGCGACAAGCAGGCTCTGCTTGCGCAGCAGATCGAAGCTCATCGCGTTAAAAAGTACATCGGCGCTTATCAGGCTGTTCTTGGCAGGGTAGACGCTCTTGTTCTTACGGCCGGTGTCGGCGAGTTTGCATGGTTCATGCGGGAGAAAATACTTGACGGGCTTGATGGTGTCGGTTTTGCCTTTGATCCGAGGAAGAACAAAATATCCATGACCAGAAACGCTGAAACTCTTATCAGCAGGCCGGAATCAAAAATACCCATTTTTGTAATCCCTACCGATGAAGAACTTGTAATGACAGAAGACGCGTTCGCGCTTATGCAGGGAACTTATGATACGCATACAAATTTCACTTATTCTTTCCAGAACAAGGATTATGTAAATAAAGGCCGCGCAGAAGGTTTGAAACATGACCTGGCAAAAAATCCCGATTTGGCGGAGATTATTACAAGACCGAAGTAATGACTGAACTACTCTGCATTGGGAATCCAATTGTCGATGTGTTTATAGAAATGGAAGATTCTCTTGCCAAAAAATACGGCATTGTAGAACCGGCGCAGCACATCGACAGGAAAACAGCCGAATTAATTTTACATGAAACCGGAGCAGACTCTGCTGTAAAAAGTTCCGGCGGGGGAGCTGCCAATGTTGCCAAAATAGCCGCGATGCTGGGAATGAATACGGTTTTTTCCGGCAGTATCGGTCAAGATAAGTTTGCTGCCTTTTTTGAACAGGAACTTGCCGAAGCAGGGGCTTCCTCTGTTCTGATAAAAACAAACGAAAAAACCGGCCTTTGTTTTGTTTGCAGTATAAATGGCGTTATTCGTTTTGCGGCCAGTCCCGGCGCAGCGTTCTGCCTGAATGAGTCTCATATTGAAGAAAAGCTTATAACAGACGCTGAAGTGGTAGTTTTGGATGGATATATTCTTGAACGCCGTCCATTAGTGCAGCACATTTTAAGGATGGCAAACCACCGTGGAATTCCGGTTGCGCTTGATGTTGCGTCAATTTTTCAGGCTAAAAATAAAGCGGAAGACATACTCACCTACAGCCGCAATTTTCCCCTGTTTGTTTTTATGAACGCCGACGAAGCCATTGTTTTTTTTAATACTATCAGAAAAAGCAATGAAAACGAATTTGATTTATCAGAGAAAGAAAAAGAAGTTATAATCATGCGTGATGTGTGTCCCATGCTGAAACTTATTACCGAAGGTGAAATACATCCCATAGTTGTTATAAAATTGGGAGGCCGCGGCGCTGTCGTAGTGGCAGGCGGCAATATTTATCATGAAGAAACTTTCTCAATCCTTCCGCAAAATACAGTAGGAGCCGGAGATGCTTTTTGCGCCGCATTCCTTGCCGCCTGGATACGCGGCAAATCCCTTTCACAGTGCGCTGTGCTGGGCAACAAAGTAGCACGGGAAATACTTAAAGTACCGGGTACCAATATAAAGAGCGATAAACTGAAGTCTTTTGCAAAAGGGTTGGTTTTAAAAGCTGACTGATAACTTATATGTTCAGCAGAACTGTCTCCGCTACTTTTTTTGCATCTTCTTCTCCAAGCAAACTGCTGATGATCGCAATTGAGAATTCGCCTGCTGTTCCCGCGCTGCGGCTGGT
Organism: Treponema sp.; assembly: GCA_031254175.1. Classification (GTDB taxonomy): domain Bacteria; phylum Spirochaetota; class Spirochaetia; order Treponematales; family Breznakiellaceae; genus WQXQ01. The sequence continues at coordinate 1,700 of JAIRUY010000237.1, read as the reverse complement.
TATGATATTGCCGTCTGTTACGACACGGTCTTCTGACCATACGCAGCCGCAGGAGGCAGCGCTTTCTTTTGCTTTTTCTTCCATGCCGGTAAAACAGGTAAATTTTTTACCGGCTAAAAGGCCAAGAGGAGCCAGAACCACCGCCGGAGAAGCGCAAATCGCGCAGACAAGTCTGCAGGAAGCCGCCATCTCTTTCAACAACGAGCTTACCTCTTTTGAGGCAGCCAGATTTGCCGCTCCCGGCATTCCTCCGGGAACAATTACGGCATCGTAAGAATTTGAAAGTTTTGAGAGAACGGTGTCGGCATTCATCTGAATACCCCGCGCACCGTTTACTGTCAAATTTTGAGATTGCTGTGCTTTTTCGGTGACTGCCGCGGTTGTTACTTCAATTCCTGCTCTGCGCAAATATGTTATCGGCGTTGCAGCTTCGACTTCTTCAAAACCATCTGCAAGTAAAACAATTGCTCTTTTTGGCATAACGTCCCTCAGCGGTTTCGCCGTTCTTCTTCGGATTTACACTCAATACACATAAGCGCATACGGTATTGCGATGAGCCTGTCCTGAGGTATACGCCGGCTGCATTTAATGCAATGGCCGTATTTGCCCTGCTTAATCCGCGTAAGGGCGGATTCTATAAGTTTTAGCCGTTTTAACTCCTGTGAGCCTATAGCTTCAATCATTTTTCTGTCAATGTCATCAGACGCAATGTCGGCAAGGTCTTTTGAGTCCATTCCTTCCATTATTTCCTTAAAGTCCTGATTGCTGGCTATCAAATTGTCAACAATCACGGCTTTTAATGACAAAAGGGATGCTTCCATTTTATCAATAAATTCCTGATCAATCGGCGGTATTTTTTTCTTCTTCTTGCCTGTCGCAGCCATAAGCCCTCCCTTATATTCGACTTGTTCAGGAACTGAAGTTTCCAAACAACTCTATTTTAGTTTTTAACAATATCAACAAATCTAAAACGTCATTAGTATTGCTATATATGGAACAATTTGTCAAGTAAATTATGTATGTCTTTGCAAAAGTGGCAGCAGAGGAATTGCCCTTCGTGGCGAATCACAACAATGGAGTTCTGTTTTTGGGTTTTAGAGCGGTCTACGACAAGAATGGAGCCAGAGGGTAAGCCAGATCTTCCATTTCTGAATTTTCAAGATGCATGAAGAAGGTAGCAGGGGGATTTACTACCAAACATTGTGTCATTTGAATAATACAGAAACTGGCAAACCCTGTGGCTTTATTCAAAATTGCCTCCTTATTATTTTTGGGCATTGGGAGTTTTTCTTGCAGTAAAACTCCGGTGTCCATACTGCCTAAAGCTAAAGGTCATATCTTAATTATTACTATACAAATGTATAGTGTCAAGAGGGAAAGTGAAAAAAGTGGGAATTTTGGAAATTTCTCCAGCGGATGTTGAAGGGTACGCTATATGTGGGGTAGGTTTGGAGAAAAGGACACTAGGGGAAAGTTATTTTTAAATTACTTCTAACCTTAACGGTGATTGTCAGGTTATTACCAGCATTGTACATATTTGGGAATAATACGGTTATACCTCTTCATATTCATATATAAAATCAAAGTCAATAGCATCCTTAATTTTCCTTAGTAAAAGGCCTTTGGGTATCATTTCTTCCATAGTCTACCATTACCATACATAGCTGCTTACTTTTACGCCCTATATTATAGTTTAGGAA
>JAIRUY010000195.1 GCA_031254175.1 Treponema sp. | reverse complement strand
TACAGCCGTAGCGTGAGGCAGTAATTTACCGCAGCAGTTGCGCAAAACCATAGCGTAAATGCTTGGCTTAGGAATAACTCTCCGGCTGACCACGCAAAGTCCGCAAGGCTGTATACGGTGTGGTGTCTTTAAAGCAATAGCGTTAAAGACTCGGAGTTTTGCTCCGCAAAACTCCATACAGTAATTACCTCCGCCGCCTAGCCATAATGTCCGCTTGGAAATAAATCTTGCGACCGGCTGCGAAAGGGCTGGGTAGCGGCATACGGTGTGGATCAAGAGAATGTCACGCCAAAGCGTGCGTAAGTAAAAGCCACAGCCGTCAGCCGTTGCCCAGCCCTTTCGCAGCCCTTTCGCAGCCGGTCGGAGAGTTACTACAGGCGGACATTACGGCTTTAATTTTACTTTATAGATTTTTATATCAGGTGTATAATTTTAATATATGATCGACAGAGTATTAATTGATTCGTTAAATCTTAGAGCCCGCGATTTTGCCGTTAAATGGAAAGAGCAAATTCGCAGCGCTCCTCATTTAAAGCATTATCAATCGCTTGATGATGAAGAGCTGATTGAAAAAGGAAAATGTTGTTTTCCTTTGCTGTCACAAATATTGGATCGGGGGCTTAATAACGCCCTTATCGGAGATTTTTTTGTGACGCTCGGAAAGGAGCGGATGAAGGGCGGGTTTCCTGTTTCTGAGGTGATCTATGGGCTTAATCTGGAACAAAAGGTAGTTATTGAATATATGATGACGGAGTTCGCGCCGGATAATCCGATGAGGATGTATCAGTCAATGGGCGCAATTACCAAAATTTCGGAGTTTTTCCTTTTGGGCAGTTTTTATGTGATAAAAGGTTTTCTGGAAGAAACTTACAAGAGTATGAACCGTCACGATAAGGTTTCAGAAGAAATGTTAAAAAAATATTTTAAAGACGACTTCTTCTTTAAATAATTTTTTGTTTTATCAGGAATGTTATGGATGCGATCGAAATTAAAACGATAGTCTCTTTCAATTTGTTCGGCAAAACAATCCCCATTACAGAAACTGTCATTGTTTCGTGGATTGTAATGCTCATACTGATTGCTGGGTCGCTGATTCTGACCCGCAGGCTTAGAGTAATCCCATCCGGCCCTCAGGCAATTCTTGAAACTGCCGTAGAATTTCTTAACAATTTTTCAAAGAATCAATTCGGCCGTTTTTCGAAACATCTCGCTCCGTATATGGGCACTCTTTTTTTGTTTATTCTTGTTTCAAATATCATCTCTGTTCTTTCACCGCTGGAAATAAAATTTTTTGGCCATGAGTTTGAGCCGCCGTTTCCGATCAGACCTCCGACAAGGGATATTAATGTAACTGCGGCGCTTGGCGTTATTTCAATTTTGCTTGTTTTGATCTGCGGTTTTGCCGCCCGCGGAGTTAAAGGCTGGTTTAAAAATCTTTTTCATCCGGTTCCGATAATGCTGCCTTTTAATATCATGGAATATGCGACACGGCTTATTTCCCTTTCGCTGCGGTTGTTTGGAAATATTTTGGGCGCCTTTGTATTGATGACTTTGATCGAAAGGCTGTTTCCAATAGGACTGCCTATGGTCTTTTCACTCTACTTTGATTTTTTTGACGGAGCCATTCAGGCTGTAATTTTTGTATTCCTGACCAGTCTTTATATTTCAGAGGCGGTTAAAATACATGAAGGATAAAAAGAGGAGGATTGTATGGATGCAATGACAGCAATCGGCGTTGGTATTGCGGTACTTACCGGCATGGGAGCCGGCATTGGCATTGGTATTGCAACTTCGGGATTAATGCAGGCAATTTCCCGCCAGCCGGAAGCCGCCGGAAAAATGACACCTATGTTTTTTGTCGGTATTGCTTTGGCAGAGGCGACAGCCATTTACGGCCTTGTAATTGCCATCATGTTGATAACTTCGGGTTAATATGCTTGATTTTTCCGTCACGTTTATTATTACTATAATAAATATTACGATTCTGTTTTTTATTCTGCGCGCGATATTGTTTAAGCCTGTTACAAAATTTATGGCTGAACGCGCAAAGACAGTGCAGGATTCGATTGACAGGGCAGAAAAAGACAAGGCTCTGGCGCGGAAAATACTTGCTGAATACGAAGACAAGCTAAAAAACGCGGAAGCCCAAGCGCACGCTATACTAAAAGCAGCTCGTGACAATGCTGCTCGCCAGTCTGAATTGATTGTTTCCGAAGGAAAGGGCGAGGCAGAAAATATTATTACCGCTGCGCGAAAACAAATTGAAATGGAACGTCAGGCGGCTTTGACAAAGTTCAGACTCGAAGCGGCTGCTCTTGTGATGGCGGCTTCCTCCAAACTTGTCTCAAGAGAATTTTCTGCAGAAGATAACCGCCGGTATGCAAATATGCTGCTTGAAGAACTTTCGCGTCAAAATTTAATGCATAAAGGAAATAATTAGTGTATCGCAGAGCTTTCAACGTAAACCGCTGGGCAGAGGCGTTTCTTGCTGCGTCCGGAGATGCGGCAGAAGCTGCATTTCTGTGTCTTAAGACGCTTGCTGTTCCGGTTATGCCTGTCAGCGGAGTTTTGTTTGGGCGCAGCGCGGCTTTAAAACTTGAAAAAATACTGAGAGAGTACACTGTCGCAGCCGAAGAGGACACAATGGATATAACGATACATTTCATTTGTCTTCTGACAGAAAAAAATTGTTTAAGATACATAGGTTTGCTTCTGCAAAAAATCGAACAAAAGCTTGATGAACAAAAAGGAATCTTTGCTGTTACTGTCGAAACTGCGTCTGCAGAGAACAGTCAATCCTGTAATTTAGAAAAAGAACTGGCGCAGATGATTAAAGAAAACTCAGGCGCCGCGGATGTAAAAGTAAAAACTCAAGTTCGGCCGGAACTGCTTGGCGGGTTTTTGCTGAGAATGGGGAGTTTTTTTATTGATGCAAGCCTTAAGGGGCAATTGGAAAAACTAAAGAAAGATTTGCTGGGAGAAAGTTATGGCTAATTATGACGATCTTGCCGCAGTTTTACAAAAACAGATCGAACAATGGACAGGTAAAGCTTCATCGGGCAATTCTGGTTTTGTTGTTCAGGTAGGTGATTCTGTCGCTGCTGTTCATGGTTTAAACAACGCAATTTACGGCGAACTTGTTGAATTTGCTTCAGGCGCGTCCGGAATGGTTTTAAATCTGGAAGAAGAAATCGCAGGCTGCGTAATTATTACCGGAGAATCTCTTGTTAAAGACGGCGAGGAAGTGAAAGGAACCGGCAGGGTTGTTTCTGTTCCTTCCGGGGATGCTCTGTTTGGAAGAGTTGTAAATCCGCTTGGCGAACCTGTAGACGGCAGAGGGCCTGTAACCGCCGAAAGCTGGATGCCGATGGAAGCGCCCGCGGCGTCTGTTATAGATCGAGGCAGCGTGAATACTCCGCTTCAAACAGGATGTATTTCTCTGGATGCGATGATCCCAATCGGGCGGGGACAGCGTGAATTGATTATCGGCGACCGGCAAACCGGAAAAACAACAATCGCCATTGACACGATAATAAACCAAAAAGGGAAGAATGTTATTTGTGTGTATTGCGCAATCGGGCAAAAAATTTCTTCTGTAGCGGCGATAATAAAAAATCTTGAAAAACATGGCGCAATGGACTACACGTTTGTTGTGCTTGCTTCGGCTTCAGATTCGGCGGCGCTTCAGTATATGGCGCCTTATTCGGCGGTCGCAATGGCGGAGCATTTTATGTATCAGGGCAAAGATGTCCTTGTTGTTTACGACGATCTTTCCAAACATGCGGTAGCATACCGGGCAATTTCTTTGCTTCTGCGCCGTCCGCCCGGACGTGAAGCGTTTCCGGGTGATGTATTTTATCTGCATTCAAGGCTGCTGGAACGGGCGGCAAAACTTTCGGATGCAAAAGGCGGCGGCTCCATCACCGCGCTGCCGATTGTTGAGACACAAGCGGGAGATATATCTTCATATATTCCTACCAATGTTATTTCTATTACAGACGGGCAAATATTTTTGGATTCAGAATTGTTTAATTCCGGTTTCCGCCCGGCGGTTGATGTCGGTCTTTCCGTAAGCCGGGTCGGAGGCTCTGCTCAATCAAAGGCAATACGGAAAATTTCCGGACGCATCAGGCTGGATCTGGCGCAGTACCGTGAAATGGCGGCCTTTGCGCAGTTTGGCAGTGATTTGGATAAAGCCACTCAGGATAAACTTGCTCAAGGCGCACGGTTAATGGAAGTACTTAAGCAGCTGCCGTTTTCACCTTACACGCTTGAAGAACAGGTTGCAATTCTTTTTCTCGCGGTAAATGGATATCTGCTGAATGTTCAAGTTGATGAAATTTCTTCATTTATTAAGGAATATTTGTCATATCTGAAAATTGAGAAAACGGATCTGTTAAAAAGCATTTCAGAAACAGGTGTTGTTTCGGCAGAACAGGAAAGTGAATTAAAAAACACAATAGAATCCTGGCATTTGTTTGATACGTACAAAGGACAGACAAAGTAATGGTCAGTTTGAGGGATGTGCGTCTGCGGATAAGGGCAATCGAGCAGACGCTGCAGGTAACAAAGGCGATGAATCTTATCTCTACCGCAAAACTGCGCAAAGGCCGCAGGATGCTTCTTGATACTGAGCCTTATTATAAAAGAATTCAAAAAGTAATGTTTGATATTATTTCCGGCACAAATAAAATTGACAGTATTTTTTTCCGTAATAAAAATCTTTCGGATTCAAGGCGAACGGCAATAATAACAATAACCAGCGACAAAGGACTTGCCGGAAGTTATAATGCAAATGTTTTTAAACAGACAATCGAGCTTTGTTCAAGGGTGCAAAATCCTGTACTGATACTTGTCGGTGCTATCGGTTATCGTTATTTTCTCCATACACCTTATATCATTTTGGAAAATTTTTCTTTCCATTCGAAAACACCTACTGTGGAACATGCAGGTGAAATTGCAGACTATATTATTTCTCAGTATTTATGGGAAGTGTTTGACGAAATCCATATTGTTTATACTCATATGTTTAATGCTATAAAAATTCTGCCGGTAGAACGTCAGATTATACCTCTGAATAAAGAAAAAATTCAGGCAGAGTTATCAGAAATCGGAAGCCATAAAAGAGGATCGGTAAAGTTTGAATGTCTGCCTTCCGGAAAAGCGGTTTTTGA
>JAIRUY010000177.1 GCA_031254175.1 Treponema sp. | reverse complement strand
AGAAAAAAGCCTTGTGATTATGGATGAAGTAGGCAGGGGAACAGGAACAAATGACGGGCTTTCAATTGCATGGGCAGTAAGCGAGGAACTTTTATACCGCGTTGGATGCAGAACTTTATTCGCAACCCATTTTCATGAACTTTCACTTTTATCACATCCCCGCCTTGCAAACCGTTCCATGGAGGTTCTTGATAAGGACGATAAAATTGTATTCCTGCGTAAATTGAAGGAAGGCCCGGCGGCGGAATCTTACGGTATTCACGTTGCTAAACTTGCCGGCCTTGCGGAATCTGTACTCCAAAGAGCGTCGCAAATCATGGAAGTGTTAAGAGAACGTGATATAGAAACTGCCGAAAACAGTTTTTTCCAGCAAAATTCCGCAAAACGTGCAGCGAAAGCCGTAGATATTGTTAACCGTAATGATTTACAGGTTAACAAAGATAAGAGCATAATCGACAAACTGCTTAATGAAACAGACCCGGAACAAATGACACCGTTTGAAGCGCTTAATTTATTAAATCAATGGAAAAAACTTATACAGAGCGGCGGTGATTTTTCTGTTGAAAAAAAGGCAAAGAAACCACCTGTCAGAGACGAAAATTCTTCTCCTTCTCTTTTTGATTCGTACTGAGAGGTTTAGGACACAGTCCGTATCCCCACGAATAAAGCGTCATACGCCTCAGCGCCCATATAAAAGAATGAAAAACTTTAAAAAATTGTTTTTTTGGGTTATAGGTTTTTTATTCCCAAGCGTATGTCCCTTGTGCGGCAAAGGTCTTATGGAAAATCAGGAGATACGGGAAGGGCTTTGTGAAAAGTGTCGTTTAGCCCTTGTTTTAACAAAAGAAAAAGAATGTAATTTGTGCGGACGGCCGCTGATTTCTGAAAGGGATTTATGCCTGTCATGCCGGAACGGAGAAGAGAAATCTTGGGAAAAGTTATGGGTTATTTTTCCATATACCGGGAAATATCGTAATTTGCTTTCAGAGTATAAGTTTAAAAAAAACTTAAGACTGGCGGAATATTTTGCAGAACAAATACTGGGTATAATTTTTAATACCGGAGAGCTGAATAACGCGTGTATTGTTCCTGTCCCGCCTCGTCCCGGAAAAATCAAGGTATGCGGATGGGATCAGGTTGATTACCTCGTAAAACGGCTTAAAAAGATCGGAAAAAACAAAATTTCTGTCTGCCGTTGTTTAAAAAGAAAAAAATCCAAAACACAAAAAAGCCTCGGCCGCAAAGAGCGTATGGAAAACTTAAAAGGGCGAATTTGCGTACAAGGAAAAGTTCCTCAAACAGCCTTTGTTATTGATGATGTGATTACGACAGGTTCGACCATGGAAACATGCGCATCTGTACTAAAAGAAGCAGGGGCAAAAAAAGTATACGGCCTGTGTCTTTTTTATGATTAAATGAAAAATTGCCCGCAACCTGAAAACTCAGGCGGCGGGCTGGAAAATTTGAGAAAGCTGCTTTGCAAACTTTTGCTATTTTGCCTTTTTCTCCTTGCTCTCAGGTATAAACAGGTTAAGAATAATACCAACAACAGTTGCAAGGGCAATTCCTTCAAGTTTAAAAGGCAAATCTTTTGCAATATTAAAATCAAGCGTACCGCCGCCGATACCAATTACCAGAATTACAGAAGTAATTATCAGATTTCTTTTGTCTTTGTAATCAACCCCTTTTTCAACGATTGTACGAAGACCGCTTGATGCAATTATTCCAAAAAGAAGTATTGATATGCCTCCCAAAACCGGCTGCGGAATTGTTTGAATTATCGCGCCGAATTTTGTAAAGAAAGAAAGAAGAACGGCAATTACTGCGGCTCCGCCGATGACCCACACTGAATAAACGCGGGTAATTGCCATAACGCCGACATTCTCGCTGTAAGTTGTATTGGGAGGTCCGCCCCAAAGCGCTGCCCATGCCGACGCAAGTCCGTCGCCTGTAAGGGTACGGTGAAGACCCGGGTTTTTATAAAAATCCTGACCGACAATTTTGCTTGTAACAACCATGTCACCCAAATGTTCGCAGATTGTTGCCAGAGAAACTATTATAAAAATTAACACCGGCATAAGGCTGAAAGCCGGGACACGGAATGTTGGAAGCCCAAGCCATGAAGCATTTCTTACTACCTCAAAGTCAATAATGGCAAATGCAGGAAAGAAAAAGCCCATAATCATCGTGAAAAGATAACCGGCAACAAGTCCGATTAAAATGGGAATAGCGCTGAAAAACCCTTTAAGGAAAATATTAGAAACTACTGTCACTAAAAGAGTCACTGCCGCTATGGAGAAGTAAACAAGACTGTAACTTTCGTTCCCGTCGTACATTGCCATTTTCATCGCGACAGGAGCAAGGTAAAGACCAATTACTATAATAACGGATCCAATAACTACAGGAGGCAAAGCTTTATCAAGCCAGGCTGTTCCGGTGAAACGGATAATGAAAGCAACAAGACAGTAGAATATACCTGCTGCCATAGCGCCGCCAAGGGCGTAATTAACGCCGTGACTTGCGGAAATGGCAATTAAAGGAGCTATAAATGTAAAAGAAGAACCAAGAAAAGCAGGAACCTTTGCGCCTGTACAAAGAATAAAAATTAATGTACCTGTACCTGCTGTGAAAAGCGCTACAGCCGGACTCAGCCCTGTCAGAATTGGAACAAGAATTGTCGCCCCAAACATTGCAAACACATGCTGAAAAGAAAGCGGTATCCAGTGACCCAATTTCGGCCTGTCTTGCGGCATAAGAATTTCATTTTTTATCATAAATTATTTACCTCCGGTTATATAGTATGCTGAAATTAAAAAAAAATGGAAGACTTGAACTGAAGTTTCCGAACAACTTTATTCTTCTTTTTCTCTGGTTTAAAAAAAGCTTTTTCTGTTATAATTCAAGGATGCATTATGACCTTATTCTCAGAAACGGAACTCTTGTAACTCCTGAAAAATCTTTTAAGGCTGATGTTGCCGTAAAAAACGGAAAAATCATTTTTTCGGGAGTTTTGGAAAATACTGATACTGCTGACGATGAATATGACGCAGGCGGGAAATATATTTTGCCGGGGGTTATTGACGCCCATGTGCATTTCCGTGATCCCGGCCTTACTGAAAAAGAAGATTTTGAATCCGGCAGTATGGCTGCGGCCTTTGGAGGTATTACAACAATAGCGGATATGCCGAACGTGATTCCGCCGACGTCAACTGTTGAAAGATTTAACGAAAAAGCCCGTTTAGCAAAGGAAAAATCATACATTGATTTTTGTCTTTTTTCCCTGCTTTCAAACGAAAATACGAATGAAATGGATGGTTTAAAAAAGGCGGGAACTTTAGGGTTTAAAATATTCCTGGGAACGTCAACAGGAGATATCGCGTCTCCTTCTGAGGGTGTTTTAATAGAGCAAATGATGGCAGCTGCCGGTCTTGGCATGAGAATAGGTTTTCACGCCGAAACCAGCGGGTTAAATTCACATTTTACTTCTCTGTGCAAAAAAATAAATGATGTGCCTGAGGGGCTTTTGCTTTCCAGCGCAAGACCTGTAATTTCCGAAGTGCTTGCGATTCAAACCGCTATTATCTACTCGCAATTTACAAAAACAAAAATTCACATTCATCATGTAACTTCCGGCGAAGGAGCCGCACTGATTGGCGAAGCAAAACTAAAGGGAATAAATGTAACGGCCGAAACATGTCCCCACTATCTTTTGCTTGATGCGGAAAACGGAACGAACAAGGTTTATCCGCCAATCAGGGACAAGGAACAGCAAAAAGGACTTTGGGAAGCTGTCGAAAAGAGAATTATCGACATGATAGCAAGTGATCACGCTCCCCATACAAAAAAAGAAAAGTCACTGTCTCTTTGGGAAATGCCGGCAGGGCTTTGCGGAGTTGAAACATTTGTCCCTGTTATGCTGAATGAAGTAAACAAAAAAACTTTAACCCTTAACGATTTTGCGAGACTTTCTTCAGAAGCGCCCGCAAAAATATGGGGTATATATCCGCAAAAAGGAAATTTGCAAAACGGAGCGGACGCTGATTTTACCATTGTTGACATGAACAAAAAGTATAGAATTGATAAAAACGCATTACATTCAAAAAGCAAAACAAGCCCTTTTGACGGAATGGAAATAAAGGGGATGCTCGCAGCTACAATAGTCAGGGGAAAGTTTATTTTAAAAGACGGCTGTTTGACGGGAAAGAAAGGCTTCGGCTCTCTTGTCAGCCCGGCACTTTAATTGAATTTAAAACCCTGTTCAGCGCCTCAAGAGGATCTTCGTACATTTCAAACCTAAAACGCATTTCATAGTTTTTATCGGAAATAATACGAATGGTTTTGTTTAAACAGTCCCTTAATTCGCTGGAACCGAGATCGGGAAAATATTTGTGATTTTTCGGAATAAAAGTAAGCTGGCTGCCGTTTCTTCGCAGTTCTCCGATACGCGGCGGTATTGGAACAAGGAAAATCTGAAAATCAGAATTCCCGCCGCCGACTGAAAGGCTGTAATCTGATTTAAGATTATGAATATTGCGTTTACCAATGGCCCTGTTCTGATCTTCGACATACAGATCAAGAATGAGAGGGCCTGTCGGATTTATGTAAACAGGTTTGCCGCCTTTTGTTTTTTCATGACGGTCAGAATACGGAGTTGTTCTTTGTTTGGATTGAGATGAAGCGTATTTTTTTAGATCTTCGCTGTGATCGGTAAACTTAGGCTGCTCACCTGCCTTTGAAGAAGAAACTTCTGACATGACACGATTTGGACTGGCGCTGAGTTTACGGGAAGAAAAGAACATAATAAGGCCTATAATCAACAATAAAAGGATAATAAGTCCGATAATAAACGGCAGATAAGAAGCCCATGGACTTGATTCTGTCAACTGTTCCGTAACGGGATAAACAGTTCCCTGCTGTTCCTGAGTACTCTGGAAACTGTCGTTGGGGGTAACGGTTTCAGCTCTTGTGTCCGCTTCAGAGGTTTGAGTATCAACAGAAGGCTGCTGTGCGCGGGCAGAGGAGTCGCGATCGGCTCTTGGGAAGTTTGTTATCGGCTGTCCGGGAGTTACCTGCACATAATCAAGAGTTGCGTTTGCGGACCTTAATCTGTCTTTTGCCGAACTTACAAGGCTGTTTATATCAGAACTGCCGATGGATACAAGAACGATCTTTTTTGGACGGGAAGGCAGTGTTCTGATATACTGTTCTGCAAAAGAAATAGCATTTCCTGTATTGTTCCCGATTTCAACCGGATACTGCAGAAACATTCGGCCTATTATTGTTTCAACATCTCCGATATCTGAAATCCTGCGGGCAATATCAAGTCTTGGAACTGCCGAAAAAGGGATTAAATGAAAAGTATCTCCAACACGAAGGAATTCCGAAAGGAAAGAGCCCGTTATGTAATCATTGACATTTTCGTAAGATGAACCCATTCCTGTTGAAGTATTCAGAAGCAGTAAAAGGTCGATTGAATCTGTATTTTGCCCAAATGCGGAAAAACTTAATACAGCTATAAGTATCAACGCCAGACTAATTCTTTTCATAATCACCCCTTAACACTTCAGATTTCAGCTTTTAAAATCTGTTCTACCAGATAAGAATTCCTTTCCTCGTTAATTGCAAATTCAAATTTTTCACCAGCTTCTCTGTTAAGTATAGCACTTCCAAACGGAGAAAGATAGGAAATAATGTTATTGTTTGGATCAGATTCCCACGGACCCAAAATGGTGTATTCTTCCTGCTTGTCTGCCGATTCGTTACGCAGAATAACTTTTGTGCCAAAGGAGACTCTGGATGTATTGATGGAATTCGGATCGAATAACTGCGCTCTTTCGATGTCTTCCTTGAGTTTCGCAAGCTGGGAATTGAGCTGTTCCTGTTTTTCCTTCGCAGCCTTGTATTCGGCGTTTTCACGCAAATCGCCAAGCGACAAAGCGTATTCAATTTCCTTGGAATTGGCAGGGACTTCAACATCCATGATATGCGCAAGCTGTTTCTTCTTTTTTTCAAACATTGCGTGTGTAACCCAAAGAGCCCTTGAAACTTTCTTTTCCGCTTCTCCGAAGAATTTAAAGCCGGGGTATTTGTCAAGAATCCTTGAACGCAGGTTGAGTTTATCCTGCGGATCCAAATCCTTTAAATCATTGATAAAAGTAAAAACCCTGATGATTGCTTCTTCATCTGAATTATCAATGAATGAAAACAGGTCTTTGTCCTTGAAGAGGATATTATAAACAAGTTTGTTGATTTTGCGGTTTTCAACAGTATCTTTGTGATTTTCAATATCCCGGTAGGTGATATCCAGTATGCGGATAAGGGTAATGAGTTGTTTTTCAATGTTTATATTAGCTGCCTTAAACCATTCTTTGTTTCTTGAATTTTTGTAAAACCATACAACAGCTTCACGGTTATCCCGGTGCTGCGACACTATTACGGCATTTTCAAAACAGTCATTGCACATAACGGTAAGTTTTTCCGGGAGATTCGCTTCTTCAAGCCGTTCTGTGATAAACGGCAGCTGGGAAAAGGAGAAAAGTTTAAGGTAAATATCCGGCCATTCGTTTATTGAAAGCCTGATATTGTTCAGGAATTCCGTTTTTATCTTTGTGTCTTTTATATTTTTAAAAACAGAGTTTACATCCTTGATACCTGAAAAAATACCGGTAAAACTCATATTCAGGGAAGTTTTCAGATGGGAATATTTTTTGTTGGCTGACAGTTCATTTATAAGGAGATAGGACGCAATTGAGTACTCCGCATTCTGGTCGCCGGAACGCAGGAAAGAAGTAAAATATGAAAACATTTCCATAAAAAGTTCCGAGCCGCTGTCCGTATTTTTGTTGTTTACATATTCACGAATTGAAGATACGCGTTCATAAAAATTACGTCCGGCTGAAAATTCATTGAATAATTTTTCTGTTACGCCGGCAGGTCTGTCTTTAACAACAAATACGTCATTCTTTTCCGGGCTTATCCCAAACTCCGGATTTGTCCTTAAAATATCCCGTGCTTTTGTGCTCCATGTTGACCATTCGCCTGCTGTAAGGATCGCCGGTGAAAGTTCCGCCTTGATTTTTTT
>JAIRUY010000111.1 GCA_031254175.1 Treponema sp. | reverse complement strand
AAAAACAGCTTCCCACATGGTGGCGATTCCAAAAGCGCCAAGTACAAGAAATGCTGTTTTAACGCTTAATGCGAAAATAAGATATTGCCAGACTACCCTCTTTGTAAATTTTGCGATATCTATAATTTCCGCAATTTTTGAAGGTTCATCGGTCATCAGCACCACGTCGGCAGCTTCTATTGCGGCATCGCTGCCAAGCCCGCCCATCGCAATGCCAATGTCCGCCATCGCAAGAACGGGAGCGTCGTTTATACCGTCTCCGACAAAGATAAGTTTCTTTTTTGCGTTTTTATTTTTGATTATGGCTTCAAGTTTTTCCGCTTTTTCATACGGCAATAACCCGCCGTAACTTTCGTCAATGCCTGTTTCTTTTGCCACTGCTTCCGCAATCTGCGGATCATCGCCCGTGAGCATTACGGTTTTTTGCACTCCTTTTTTCTTCAAAGCGGCAATGGCAGAGCGGCTGTCCGGCTTTAATTCATCGGAAATTACAATGCAGCCCGCAAATACGCCGTCCTTTGCGACATAAACTTTTGTTCCTGCATTTTGCGATTCAAAAAACGGAACTCCCATCTTTTGCATTAACTTTTGATTTCCGGCAAGTATTAATTTCCCGTCTTTTTTGACGCTTACGCCTAAACCGGAATGTTCTGTATATTCAGAAAGTCCTTCCCTGTCCGCTTCCCTGCCGTCTTTGCGGTATTCATTCATAACAGATAACGCAATCGGATGATTGGAAAAAGCTTCTGCGTAAGCAGCAAGTTCAAGCAAATTTTCCGCAGAAAACCGATTCGTGTTTTGAATCGCCGTCACTGTAAAAACACCTTTTGTTAATGTTCCTGTCTTGTCAAATACCGCAATGTTAACATGATTGAATGCTTCAAGAAAATTGCCGCCTTTTACCAAAATGCCCTGTTTTGCCGCCCTGCCGATACCGCCGAAAAAACTAACGGGAATTGACAGTACCAATGCACACGGACAGGAAATTACAAGAAAAATAAGTCCTCTCCTTATCCAATCCTGCCACCCGCCGCCAAAAAACAGAGGCGGAAGTAAAACAAGCATTACCGCCAGAGCAACAACAACAGGCGTGTAGTAACGCGCAAATGTAGTGATAAAGTTTTCGGTTTTTGCCTTTCTGTTTGACGCATTTTCTACAAGGTTAATTATTTTAGAAACAGTAGATTCTCCGAAAACTTTTTTAACTTCAATCGTCAGCATGCCGGTCTGATTAACACTGCCGGACAATACTGTATCGGAAACGTCCGCCTTTTTTGGAACAGATTCGCCTGTCAGAGCCGACATATCAAGCAAAGACTTTCCTTCAATAACAATTCCGTCAAGCGGTATTTTTTCACCCGGTTTTACAATGATCACATCTCCGACATTTACGGTGTCCGGCGCAACTTTAAAAATGCTTCCGTCTTTCTTCAGATTGGCGTAATCAGGCCTGATGTCCATTAAACCGGCGATTGATTTTTTTGATTTTGCAACAGCCGTTTCCTGAAACATTTCACCAACCTGATAAAAAAGCATAACACCGGCGGCCTCGGCAGACTCGCCGATCAAAAACGCTCCAATTGTAGCGATGCTCATTAAAAAATTTTCATCAAAAACCTGTCCGCGTTTAATGTTTTTAAGCGCCCGCATGATAACGTCGCCTCCAAGCAGTAAAAACGCAATAACAAAAACTATAGTTATGCGCCATGTATTATCTCCGGTGATTTTTTCAATTACTGCTGCGGCGGCTAAAAAAAACGCGCCTATGCACAGCCGGATAAGTTTTTTCTTTTCGTGCAACGCCAAATCTTTTAACATAATTGTGAAGAACCCTCCTTTATGTGTTCAAAACCTTTTTCAAAAATATCCTTTATATGGTCATCCGCAAGGGAGTAATACACTACCTTGCCCTGTTTTGAGTATTTTACAAGATTTGAAAGGCGCAAAAGTTTTAACTGATGCGAAATCGCCGATTTTGTCATCCCCAGCAAACTCGCCAAATCGCAGACGCACATTGGATTACAGGAAAGCGCAAACAAAATTTTTATCCGGGTACCGTCAGAGAACATCTTATAAAGATTTGCCAAATCATATAAATCCTCATTAGCCGGCATGGCATCCCGGACTCGTCTTACAATATCTTCATGTATAACAGCGCAATCACAAGATAAACTGCCCTTACCCTTCAAAATGACTCCTTAGATGAACAGTTGTTCAACTATTATAGTTTACAGAAAAAAAATCATATTGTCAACAGAAAATACCGAAAATATAAACATTTTTTCCTCAGTTTACTGAATATTCGCGCACCGGGTATTAGTTTGCATTAAAGAGAATCTCTAAAGTAGGTTTTTTGATTATGGAAACCGAATATTACAGAACACTAGTCGCCTATAACGGCTCTTATGTCCTTTTTAATAGCGTCCAGTTTACGGGCAGCTTCCGCTTTGGCGGCTTCCAGCCCGCCGGAGCCAACTTCTGCACAGCAAGTCGCGTAGAACTTAATTTTCGGTTCGGTTCCGCTTGGACGGGCGCTTACTACGGTTCCGTCTGCAAGAAAGAACTGAAGCACATCGCTGGGCGGAAAACCATATCCGTTTCCGGCGTCTGAAATCCCGTCTTTGATATCACGGACTTTTACAACATCAATGCCGCCAAGAGCCTTCGGCGGATTATTGCGGTATTCTTCCATGATGCCGTCCATGATCGCAGGGCCCTGGGGTCCCTGAAAGTACTTGGAAATTCCCAATTCCTGCCAGTAACCGCAGACAGTGTAAAGATCATCCAGCCTGTCAAGAAGGCTCTTTCCCTTGCTGCGCCAGTAGAGAGTCATCTCTGCTGTAAGGGCTGCCGCGGAAACTCCGTCTTTGTCACGGACTTCGGTTTCTATGTTGTAGCCGTAACTTTCTTCCGTGCCGAAAACAAAACTTTTTGCTCCCGCCTCCCCGTTCTCCCATTTGCGCATAACATCGGCAATCCATTTAAAACCGGTAAGGCACTCATAACATTCGCCGCCGTAATGTTCCGCCACTTTTTTTTGCATTCCCGTAGTAACTATAGAGTTAATCATTGCGGCATTTTTCGGCAGCCTTCCGAGTTCTTTCAGCGAAAGGAAAATATAATCCGCCAGCAATACCCCCATCTGGTTGCCTGTAACAAGCACATAGCTGCCGCTCTTGTCAGGAACGGCAATTCCAAAACGGTCGGCATCGGGATCCGTTGCCATTACAACATCGGCTTTTTCTTTAATACCAAGCTTAATCGCCATGTCAAGGGCGGCGGCTTCTTCAGGATTTGGGAAAGCAACCGTTGGGAAATTTCCGTCTCCTTCACGCTGTTCTGGAACTGTTATCACTTTAAGACCAAGTCGGCCAAGCACTCCTTCAACATGAAACGCGCCTGTTCCGTGAAGAGGAGTATAAACAATTTTTACCTCTCCGGCTTTTTCCTTAATCAGCGCCGGCCTGAAAAGACGGGACTCGACCATCGCCTGATATGGTTCGTCAATTTCCCTGTCGATTATTTTTAAAAGCCCTTTATCCAGAGCTTCCTTGCGGGATATTTCCTTTATTGCGGAAACGGAGGCTACTTCATCAATAATGCCGAAATCGTGTGGAGGTATTACCTGCGAACCGTCATTCCAGTATGCCTTGTAACCGTTATACTGGGGAGGGTTATGGCTTGCGGTAACAACAATGCCCGTATCGCATTTCAGATAACGGATTGCAAAGGACAATTCCGGCGTTGGCCTCATGGAAGA
>JAIRUY010000084.1 GCA_031254175.1 Treponema sp. | reverse complement strand
AGGTTATCCTGCGTAAAATCTGCCGAAGTTTTTTTCAAACATGATTTTATTCTGTCCAAAAACAACGCACGTTCATTTATCTCGCGCTGTTTGTCATTTCTTTTTATTTCTTCTGCTTCAGCCTCTTCCCTGCTGCGAGGCAGAATTGCATCAAGAGTTCCTGAAAAATAAAGGCCGTCCTGCAGCACAGTATAAGCAGCATACGCCGAAGACGGCGTACATTCTCCAAAGACAAGAGAAGCCAGTTCTTCCAGGGATACGGGTGTTCCCTCATCTGACAAAAGCTCCCAGGCTTCACGAACTGCGTTTGATGAAGCCTTTGGCGCTTCAATCCCTGAAAAACTCTTTACAGGCCCCGGATGGATCAATTCAATATCTTTGTCCCGAACCTTTACCTGTGCGCCGTCCTGAAGGGAAATGGTATATTTTCCGTCAGAGAAATCTTTTACAATCGCCGGTTTGTTTTTATACAAAACGAGCGCGTCAGTTCTGGTCATTGTTTATTATAAACCGGAGTACAAGAAAAACTCCAGTTCATAAAGGCGGCTTTCAGCATCATAAACAAAGAAAATAATCTGCGGACGATTCAATCCTGTTTATTTTTAAATGTCTTGTGTTATAATAGGAGTTATTAATTTAATCATGGAGGAAAAAATGGCAAACTTAAAAGGAACAAAAACCGAAAAAAATTTAATGGAAGCATTCGCCGGTGAAAGTCAGGCAAGGAACAAGTACACATATTTCGCATCTAAAGCAAGAAAAGACGGTTACGAACAAATAGCGGCGATTTTTGAAGAAACTGCGGGCAACGAAAAAGAACACGCAAAACTTTGGTTTAAGCTGCTTTGCGGCGGAGAAATTCCGGCAACAACAGAAAATTTAAAAGCAGCCGCTTCGGGCGAAAACGAAGAATGGACGCAGATGTACAAACGAATGGCAGAAGAAGCAAAACAGGAAGGTTTTAATGATATTGCACTCCTGTTTGAAAAAGTGGGCAATATCGAAAAAGAACACGAAGAACGTTATCTTAAACTGCTCAAAAATATCGAAGACGGTTCTGTTTTTGCCAAAAAGCAAAAATCGGTCTGGATTTGCCGTAACTGCGGTTTCATATTTGACAATGAAAACGCGCCGTCAAAATGCCCTGTCTGCGCTCATCCTCAAAGCTACTTTGAACTGCGTGCGGTGAATTATTAGGGTTCGTTGGCTCAAATTCTGCCTTCATAAACGAGAAGCTGTTTTGCGTCAATCGTAACAGTTAATCCTGATTCCAGTTTTTTAGCGGCGTTTCTGATATGCGTTAACCAGACAAGGCGAGGATTAATATAACTCAATTGCTGTTCGCTGATTTCGGAAACACCTTCGCAAATTACACCGTTCACAAGGCGGATAATGGGGGTGTATTCTGCGGTCAGTGCTTTGCAGACAAGTATTTCACCGCCGTATGACATGATCCTTGCGCGCGCGTCATCCGGAGTCACAGCATGAACAATTCTGCCCTGGGCTCGGGTTATGCCGGGAGAGGCAAAACCGCCTGAGCTTGAACGCGCAAGAACTGTTCCAAGCGTAAGAACACGGACAGTGTTTACCATGTTAGGGCTGTTAAGAGGCAAGCCGGCAATAAGCATAATTTTATCTGCCATGTCAGCCACTCCCGCCTCAGAAACTATTTTAATCGTATCCTGGATCATGCTTTCAGAATCATCAACATCAGGACGAAGAAAAGTGCGGACTCCCCACAACAACTGCATACCGCGTTCGGCGCGTTGAAACGGCGTTACTGCAAGAATTGGTTCATCCGGCCTGAATACGCTTAAGATACGCGCGGTATTTCCGCTGAAGGTCGGCGTTACTATTGCCTTTGCTTTCACTGCCGCTGCAATATCAACTCCGGAGCGTGACATGATGATACTTAAGTTTTCTTTTGTGTTGTGAACCGCGGAAAAACATTCATCGCTGAAACTTTTCATACGTAAACGAAAATCACCTGATTGTTCAACCGTACGCGCTATTTTATCCATTGTTTTTATCGCTTCTACAGGATATGCACCGGAAGCTGTTTCACCGGAAAGCATGACAGCGTCAGTTCCGTCAAAAATCGCGTTTGCAATATCGGTAAGTTCGGCACGGGTGGGGCGCGGATTTACAATCATTGATTCCAGCATCTGTGTCGCAGTGATAACAGGCTTTCCTGTTCTCCGGCATGCATTGATTATCTGTTTCTGAACCAAAGGTATCCGCTCGGTAGGAAGCTGTACGCCAAGGTCTCCGCGCGCCACCATAACGCCGTCTGCAAGTTCGGCGATTTTTATTATGTTTTCTACTCCCTCTTCGTTTTCGATTTTAGCAATTATTTTTATTGAAGAATTCAAACTTGCAAGATATTTTCTGATCTCCGTAACCTCATGAGGGAAACTCAAAAAACTTGCTGCAATATAATCAACGTCCATTTTAACACCAAACGCAATATCTTCCTTATCCTGCCCGCTCATAATGGGAAGGTTTGCATGAACGCCGATTAGATTGACATTTTTTCTGCTGCCTATGGCTGCTGTATTGTTAGCGCGGCAAATAATGAAGCCGCGCTGCGCAGCATCGCGGCATGGCGAAGCTTGATCGCTTCCTTCGATATCTGTCACTTCAAGCTCAAGAAGTCCGTCCGCTACAAGAATGAGATGCCCGGCTTGCAGTTTTGATGCCGCTTCTTTCCATGTTAAAGAAATACGCGCCGGTTCCGGCGATTTTGCCGCTGTTGTATCACAACCATCAGTTGAAACTACAACGCAATCGCCTTTATTTATGGTAATTTTCCCGTCATTTCGTACCAAACCTGTGCGGATTTCCGGTCCTTTGGTATCAAGCAGAATTGCAACCGGAATTCCCAATTCACTGGAAAGCCGCCTGACCCGCTCTATTGAAGCGCTGTGGCTTTCGTAAGACCCATGAGAAAAATTGAGACGTGCGACATTCATACCGGCAAGAATTAAATCACGGACAACTTCGTCAGTGGATGACGCAGGCCCTAGAGAACAGATTATTTTGGTTTTTCTGCCAAGCATAATCGAATAATACCCCAGTTTATTATAATATTAAAGGGGGTCGCTTGTCTGGCGCAAAGCCCTATCGTGAG
>JAIRUY010000064.1 GCA_031254175.1 Treponema sp. | reverse complement strand
ATTGTTTTCAATATAATGAAAACAATATAATTCGGGCAATAGCGCAGTTGGTTTAGCGTACAAGTCTGGGGGACTTGGGGTCCCCGGTTCAAATCCGGGTTGCCCGATTAAGGTAATTCGATTATAGGTTCAAGCAGAGGATTGCGAATCTGCATGACGGCGCGGTTATGCCATTCGCCTGCCTGCGGCTGGGAAGCTAAAAATTCCCAAAAGTTTCGAGCGGCAGATGTTCTGCCGTTACGGTAAAGAGAAGCGCTTAAATAATAAATTGTCCTGTAGTATTCTGTTTCTTCTACATAGGAAAGGAGAAGAGAATTCCTGTTAATCTCCTGTGCAAGAGCAGCAAGATCGGTAAAAGTAAAATCAAACTGACGCCGCGTTACTTCTTCAATTATTATCGTGTTTTGTATAAGAAAAGCGAACATTAAATGCTGCTGTGCCGAAGGACGTCCTGACGCCGCGTAATAAAATCCCAAAAGCCTGTGAGCCTGTTCCGCGGCGCTGTTATTATATCTGTACAATTCCATGAAACGGCCAATTCCGTCATTTTCCAGCGTTCTTGTCATCGCCTGACTTATAAACGAAGAAGTCTGTGTTTGGTCATTTTCAGATCTTCTGAAACTTGCCCAGAGTGTATCATTTTCCGCGATGATAGAAAGTAATGTCCTTTCCATCTCATTGTATTCCCGTCTTGTTAAAAGGATATTGGAGATTTTATACAGTAAAGCAGTGGCAAACCCCGGGTCTTCCAAAGATTCGCGCATTTCATAAGCTCTGCGGAATTGAGACAACGCAAGTGATAATTCTCCCTCCACACGGTATACTTCGCCGATCCAGTATTCGGCTTCCGGATAATTTTTTAATTTGCCGATTGCGTTAAGGGCTGCGTTCGCGGAATTGTTAAGGCTTGCTTTGGGAATACGGTAAAAAAGTTCTTCCAGCGCGGCGGATGCGGCTGTATGGTATCTGTCTTTGGCATACTTTTCCAGTATTTCAAGAGAATCGCCGATGCGCCGTACTTCGTTAAGTGAAAGAAAACTAATTAAATCACGCTCCATTTGTTCATACATGGCCCGCCTGTTCCGCCGCGCGTCTTCAAATAACATAAGAGCATCGCCGTAATCGCGGCTGCGGAATTTAATTTTTCCCTGTTCCAGGGAAAGCCACCACGGCTGGGATGCGTTCTGGGCAAAAAGCGGGACAGCAAAAAAAAGCAAAAATAACAGAAAAAACTTTCTGTATTTGTAAATCATAACTTGTTTAGTTCCTCTTCAAAGGCCGCATCCGCTTCAGCAGCGATAAGCGTCCTGATTATTTTTCCGTTCTTAAAAAGCAAAACCTTGTTTCCCGCTCCGGTGATGCCAAGATCGGCGTTTTTTGCTTCTGTCGGGCCGTTTACCTCGCAGCCCATTATCGCCACAGTAATATCCTTGTTCATTACATACAGCTTGTGTTTCCAGCGCTCGGCAAACTGGTGAGTATCAAAACTGAATCTTCCGCAGCGCGGACAGGAAACAATTTTTACACCCTTACAGCTTAACCTTTCAACTGCCAATTCCGGCGCCGCAAGCTGCGATGCTGCCCTTAATATTTCCCTTCCGGCAACAATCTCGTTTTCCATGGTATCAGATAGAGATACCCTGATTGTATCGCCTATACCCTCCGCTAGCAGGGGCAGAATGGCTGCCGTATTTGCGGCCACTCCGGCTATCAGATTTCCTGCTTCTGTGACCCCTATGTGTATGGGCGCATCTGTCCTGTCAGCGAGAATACGGTTCGCTTCTATAGTATCGGCAATTCCGCTGGCTTTCATTGATATCATGTAATTTTTAAAGTCGAATTCCTTAAAAATTGCCATTTCCCTTTCTGCGGCCATTACCATTGCCTCGTGTGTTTTTTTGCCTTGTTTTAACTGTTCCTGTATGTCTTTGGGCAGGCTTCCGGCATTTACTCCGATACGGATTGGAATATTGTTTTTTGCGGCTTTTTCCAGAACGCGGCTTACTTTTTCCCTGCCGCCGATATTTCCCGGATTTATGCGTATTTTTGCAATTGGAAAATCCAGGCAGCGAAGGGCAATTTTATGATCAAAGTGAATATCGGCAACAAGGGGCATTGAAACCATTTGTGCAAGGGCCCCCAGAACCTCGGCAGCTTTAATGTCAGGAACAGCAAAGCGCAGTAACCTGCAGCCCATTGATGAAAGAATTTCTATCCTCTTTACTGCGTCGGGTTTATCCGCAAATGAAATGCGGTCTTTCCACATGGTTTGGATAACTATGGGCAGACTGCCTCCAATCTGAACTGCCTCGACATGAGAAAAACCGCCGACATTAATAACTCTTGATATCCTTGCCTGTTTCAAAATCATTGTTAAAGTATTATAATTAAGTAGTTATATGGAATTCAACATCACAACGGAAGAAAAAAGGATTTTGCTGGCACAGGCGCGTGAAGCGATTACTGCGGAAATTGAAGGGCGAAAACCGTCCTGGCCGCAAATGGAGACAGGCGAATATCCAAATTTGGAAAAATATTGCGGCGTTTTTGTGAGCCTTCATATGATAAATGACAAAAAGCGCAGTCTGCGCGGATGTATTGGGAGAATGACAGCCAATTTGTCTCTTTTGGAAACAGTCCGCTTGATGGCAAAAGAAGCCGCTTTTTCAGACCCTCGTTTTCCTCCTTTAAAAAAAGAAGAACTGGCTCGTTGTCAGATTGAAATATCCGCGCTTTCCCCGATGGTTTTATGCCCGGATCCCCGGAGCGTAAAAGTAGGCGTTCACGGGCTTTATTTAAAAAGAGGCGGGCGTTCAGGGGTGCTTTTGCCACAGGTTCCCGTTGAACAAGGCTGGAATCTTGAAGAATATCTTGATTATATCTGTATTAAATCAGGGCTTCCAAAAGGCTCCTACGAAGCGCCGGATGCGGAACTGCTTACCTTTACATCAATTGTTTTTGGAGAGGGGTAGATCAGCAATATGGAACGCCTTCTGTCTGAATTTTTTACTCAGGAAATTGCCGGCAAATCAGGGTTTATCGCGTCAGACGGCAAAAGCGACCCTTTGGTTACAGGGGTTGTTTACGATTCACGGAATGTAAAAAACGGAAATCTCTTTTTCGCGTTGCCGGGTTTACATACGGATGGCGGCCTTTTTATTGATGACGCAATAAAAAACGGCGCTTCTGTAATTGTTCACGAAAATGAGAATTTAAAGAAAAAAGACGGAGTTGTCTACCTGCGGGTAGAAAGTTCCCGTTTTGCGATGTCTCCCATAGTTGCGGCATTTTACGGGTTTCCGTCGAAACGTCTGCATGTAATCGGCGTTACGGGCACCGAGGGCAAGAGTACCACCGTTTATCTTATCTGGCAGCTTTTGACATTAATGGGAAAAAAGGCCGGTTTTTTTTCTACGGTGCAAAACTGCCTTGGCTCTGAAGTTTTTTGGAACAGCGAGCATCAGACTACTCCGGAAGCGCCTGTGGTTCAGCGTCTTCTTTGCGAAATGGCGGATAATGGCTGTGAATACGTGGTAGTGGAAGCCAGTTCGCATGGGCTTTCAAAAAAAACCAACCGGCTGGGAGATGTTGAGTTTTGTTCGGCTGTTCTTACAAATTTAAATCACGAGCACCTTGAATTTCACGGAACATGGGAACAGTACAGGGATGACAAGGCAAATTTGTTCCGTGCCCTCAATGGCTATAAATCAACTCATGGCTCTTCATTCAACGATCCTTTTGGCGTAATTAATGCCGACGATAAAAGCGCTGACTTTTTTGCCAATGCCGCACATTATAAAACGCTCAAGTTCAGCGCAGAAGGCCGATATTGTGACATTATCATGGAAGCAATAGAAAGCAGTGCATGGGGTAACTGGTATCTTGTTTTTATTCCGGCAATAAATAAACACATACAGCTCAGGGACAGGCTGCCCGGCGCTTTTAATTCACGTAACGTACTTGCGGCGCTTCTTGTTGTTTCCGGCCTTTTAA
The DNA here is from genome assembly GCA_031254175.1 of Treponema sp. Classification (GTDB taxonomy): domain Bacteria; phylum Spirochaetota; class Spirochaetia; order Treponematales; family Breznakiellaceae; genus WQXQ01. Next base: position 1,016 of record JAIRUY010000064.1, on the reverse strand, counting down.
AACTTCCGCCTCATGAGATTGCTCCTTTTGTAAAAGAGCTAAAACCTGTCAGGGGAAGAATGAACGTAATAAATAAAGGGCAGCCGTTTGAAGTAATTGTAGATTATGCCCACACACCGTCTTCGTTTCAGACAATTTTTCCGCCGCTGCGAAACCGTTTGAACATGACAGAAAAAAAAATAATCAGCGTTTTCGGTTCGGCCGGAGAAAGAGACACAAAAAAAAGGCCGGAACAGGGATATATTGCCGCGAATTATTCAGATGTGATCGTTTTAACTGATGAAGATCCAAGGGGAGAAGACCCCATGGACATTCTGGAAGAAATTGCCGCAGGAATTGAAAACGATAATATAGACACAGATGAATTTAAAGAAGCGGATCGATCACGTGAAAAAACAAACCGCTTTGTTCGTGATAAAAATTTATTTCTCATTCCCGACAGACCAGCGGCAATCCGCAAAGCTTTAAATCTTGCCTGTTCCGGAGATCTTGTTATTTTCCTTGGAAAGGGTCATGAGAACTCTATTATTTATGCAAATCATGTCATGCCGTTTGATGAAATAACGGAAGTGGAAAAAGCATTGGCAGAAAACGGCAATTGGCAGAGAGCCGGTGTGCCATAATAAAGCAGGTTTTGTTTTCCGGGCTGGTCTTAGCGGAGTAATTCTCTTTCTGCCTCATCAATTACAGAATCGGGGGTAGATGCCCCGGCGCTCAGCCCTACTGTTTCGTAAGTTTTAAAAACAGAAGGTATTTCGTCTGCGCTTTCAACAAACGCACAAGGTTTGCCGCTTTCCTGTGCAATTGCAAACAGATGCCCTGTGTTGGCGGATTCCCTGCCTCCGATAATGATTACAGCGTCAACCTCTTCAATCAGTTCGCGCAGAGCGTCCTGACGATCTTTTGCGGCGGAACAAATGGTCTGGATTACTTCAAGATTTGGAAAAAAAGTTTTTATAGCTTCGCTTATTTGTAAAAAAGATTCTTCCGGAATGGTAGTCTGCGCGATAAGGGCT